>JAZODB010000027.1:0-6051 GCA_045596785.1 Eubacteriales bacterium | reverse complement strand
AGAACGACATGGCTACGATCCGACTTAGATATTTCAGCCGCTCGTCTGCAAGCTGTACCGAATCAGCACGGACGGCGTTGAGAATATTCCTGAGGGCGGTGCGATTCTCGCCGCCAACCATACATCATTTTCGGATGTTCTCGTGATATCCGCCGCATCGTGTCGTCAGGTTCGTTATATGGCGAAGAAGGAGCTGTTTAAAACTCCGCTCTCCCCTCTTATAAAGGCGCTCGGCGCATATCCCGTTGACCGCGGCGGTGCGGATGTCGGGAGCATAAAAAAAACCATTGAGCTGATAAAAGAGGGCGAGCTTGTGGGAATATTTCCGCAGGGGCACAGGCAGGGCGGACGTGATCCTCGTCAAACGGAGGTTAAAGCCGGAGTCGGAATGATTGCGTACCGTTCGGCTGCTGCGGTGCTTCCCGTGTTTGTGGAAAACAGCCGCATGAAAACGGGAATGTTTCGCAAAAATCACGTCACCTTCGGCAAATGCATAAGCTTTGAGGAGCTTGGGTTTACCTCGGGCGGTCAGACAGAGTACATGAATGCGTCGCGGATTATCTTTGATAAAATTTGCGAAATCAAGTACGGTAAGAGTGAAATCGACAGCTCCGCGGCTGAATCCCGGAGGTGAGGCGGATGAACATAACCATTGCGGAGCACGCGGGATTTTGCTTCGGCGTTAAGCGTGCGACGGGGGAGCTTGAGCGCGAAATCGAATGTGCGGAGGATGGCCGCCGCATACTTACGCTCGGGCGGATAATTCATAACGACAGCTATATAAAGCAAATCGAAGAGCGCGGAGTCCGTGAAATCGAACGCGAGGACATTCCGAATATTATAGCCGATGCCGACCGCGGTGCGCGAATCACGGTAGTTGTGCGTGCACACGGCGAGCTTAATTCCGTTCTCACCGTTTTGCGCGAATGTGATGCGCGAAACCCAAACTTCCGTCTTCTTGACTGCACCTGCCCTTATGTCCGCAAGGTGCGCGATATTGCGCGGCAAAATTCCGGTGACGGAAAGATATTTATACTCTCGGGAGACGCAAATCACCCCGAGGTAGAGGGAATTATGGATTGCGCCGACGGCGAAAAATATGCATTTTCCGATGCGGAAACGCTCATAAAATGCATTAGTTCGTGGAATACCAATAAAAATAGTGCAAAATCCATAGCAATTGCCGCTCAAACTACACAAAATTTAGATGAATGGAAAAAAAGTATAAATTTTATCAAAAAGGTATATACAAATGCCTTGATTTTTGATACAATATGTAATGTGACTCAATTAAGGCAGGAGGAGGCTAAAAATCTCGCAAAACGCTCCGATATCGTTATCGTGATAGGGAGTCGAGAAAGCTCCAATTCACGAAAGCTGAGGGATGTTGCCGCGGAATACTGCGGCAAAGTTTACTTTATAAATGAGCCTTCCGAGTGTGCCGAGATATTTGTCAAACCCAATTTTAATGTGTCAATAACTGCCGGTGCTTCGACGCCGTACAGTTTAATACAGGAGGTATATAAAACCATGAATGAGCAGACAGAAAATTTTGCTGAGCTTCTCGAAACGTCACTTAAAACTTTAAATACAGGAGATATCGTTGAAGGCGTTATTACGTCAATTTCGCAGAATGAAATTCATCTCGATCTCGGCGCAAAAACAACCGGCGTCATTGTACATGACAAAGCAACCGATGATCCTCAGGCAAAGCTTGACGTTCTCTACAAGGTAGGAGATGTTATCAAGGCAAAGGTCGTTAAGGTAAGCGATATCGACGGTATCGCAACCCTCGACAAAACAAGAGTGGATTCCGAATCCAATTGGGACAAAATCGTAGCGGCATGCGACTCCGGCGAGATTCTCGAAGGAAAAATCGTTGAAGCGGTAAAGGGCGGCGTTATCATTTCGATTTACTCCGTTCGCGTATTTATTCCCGCATCCCTTACAGGCGTTCCGAAGGATACAGACCTTCACACAATTGTAAACACCACTCAGAGAGTAAAAATTATCGAAATCAAGACAGATCGCAAAAGAGCTTTCGCTTCTGTTCGTGCCGTTCTCCGCGAGGAGCGCAAGGCTAAGGAAGAAGCTTTCTGGAATGAAATCGCAGAGGGCAAGGAATTTGACGGAGAGGTAAAGAGCCTCACCGATTTCGGTGCATTTGTTGATCTCGGCGGCGTAGACGGTATGGTACATACCTCTGAGCTTTCTTGGAGAAGAATAAAGCATCCCTCCGAGGTTGTTTCCGTAGGGGACAAGATTCACGTTTACGTTAAGTCTTTCGACCGCGAAAAAGGAAGAATTTCCCTCGGATACAAGACTGACGATATGAATCCTTGGACAGTCTTTACCGGAAAATATGCTGAGGGCGACACTGCCGAAGTTAAGGTTGTAAGCCTTATGCCTTTCGGTGCATTCGCAGAAATCGTTCCCGGCTGCGACGGTCTTATCCACATCAGCCAGATAGCTGACCACAAGATTGCAAAGCCTGAAGAGGTTCTTGAAATCGGACAGGTTGTAACCGCTAAAATCACAGCCATAGATAACGATAATCACAAAATCAGCCTTTCAATCCGTGCTCTCCTTGAAGACACAGAGGCTGACGAGGCTGACGAGGCTGAAGCTGAGGCTGCAGAATCCGACGCTGAATAATTTAATTTAACATCATGGGCGGAGGAGAAGCTTGGTTTTTCTTCCGCTCTTCTCTTTGGTGGGGGTATGAAAAAATTTTTCGGGATAATTATTGTTTTTACATTGATTTTTCCTCTTGTTTTTTCCTGCACCGCGGCTTCGGAGTATGCTCCGTCAGAGGATGCTGAAGAAATTTTGTCATCCTCTGAATATGTCGTGCACGCAGGCGGGGAGCTTTGGGGAATTGATGCGGATGGTGTTTACCGTTCGTTTTTTGGCTCAAACTCCGCTGAGGGACTTATGCGGTGTGCGGAGGTTTTCGAGGGCAGAGGTGCTGTGGAGCTTGATTTCAACTTTACATCAGACGGGGAGCTCGTATGTATTCACGATTGGAGTCCCGAATATATCGAGGGAGTGGAGGCGGGAGTGCCGCTTTCTTATGACGAGTTTATCGGCTCAAGGATTTTTTGGAATTTCACTCCCATTGATCTCGGCGACGTAAAGCGGTTTCTCGATAGTTACCCGGAAATATATATCGTTACCGATATCAAGACCGACAACCTTGCGGGGGCTGAAAAAATAGCAGAGGCTTGCCCCGAATACCTCGACCGATTTATCATTCAAATATACGGAGAGTCCGAGTATGACGGTATCAGAGCACTCGGCTTTGACAATGTTATATACACTCTGTACATGCTTCCTTGGGAAGAAAAAACCGACACCGAAGCTCTGTCTGAATTTGCCGAAGGGCATCCGCTTGTCGGATTTACATTTCCCGCAGAGCTGTGCGATATAGACGGATTTCTTGAGGGAATGCTTTCGAGCGGAGTGCCTCTCTATGTGCACACGGTGAATGACAAGAGTGAGCAGAAAAAATACCTAAAGCTCGGCATATCGGGGATTTACACCGACTTTTTGCAATAAGCAATTCCGCACGGACTGTATGCGGATAATGTGTACGAAAATTAAAGAGATATAAAAAGCTCTGCGTTTTTATAAAAAGACGCAGAGCTTTTTCGTAAACTGTGTGCGGATTTTATGAAGTTTTTTTATCGCAAAAAAATTCCCCGGAAATTTTCGGCGTATTTAATATTTACATTTGCTCAAAGTACTTGACTGATTGGAGATTATGCGGTATAATGTAAAGAAGCTATGCTTTGATTTTGATTTATAAAGTGAAGGATATACGTAATGCGTGTTAATAAAGGGATATTCCGAACGACTGTCGCGCTTGTTGCATCGCTTCTTTTGGCAGGGCAGGTCGGCGCTATGACACTTATCGGCTCGGGAAACGTATACTCAAAGCTCGGTATTGACTCCGAAATCACAGTCGGAACGGATTTGTCCGTTAATGATGCCGCTATGCGCCTGTATTATCTCGGTATTCTGAACGGAAGTGGTACAAATATAAACGGAGGCGTGGAATTTGCGCTCGGCAGAGGTCTTAATCGTGTCGAAGCCGCCGTTTTTGCCGTTCGATTCCTCGGGGCTGAGGGCGAGGCTCTCGCACTGCATCCTGCCCATCCGTTTACGGATGTTCCGAGCTGGGCTTCGGATTATGTCGGATATATTTATTCCTGCGGTCTTCTTTGTGATATTGACGGAGAGTTATTTGAACCGTCAAAAGCCGAAACCGCAGAGCGTTTTATGAGCTACGTGCTTTACGCTCTCGGATACCGTATAGAGGAGAAGGATTACACTTATTTTATGGCGGCGGAGTATGCGCGCGGCGTCGGGATATGCACTACTGCCGCAGGGGAGCCTCTTACTCGCGGAGGTGCGGTTGAGGCTATGTACAATGCGCTTCGTTCTACTGTAAAGGACAGCAGCCGCGTCTATTCGGATGTGTTGGTGGAACGCGGAGCAATATCGTACAAGGATGCGATTTTCCTTTTGTGGAACTGCGACCGTGAGGAGACTGAGGCTTACATGGAAGCTGTCGGATATGGAACGGAATGGGTTATTCCCGATGGATTTTATAAAATTCGCGCCCACGAAAGCGGTAAAATGCTGAATGTCGCTGTTGACGGAAAAAATCACGATTACGAGGGTGTTCCGGTTACGCTTTGGGCAGAAACGCATGATGTAAGCCAAACCTTTAGGCTTGAGCGCACAGAGCGAGGGACCTACTACATATATTCTGCGGCATCGCGAAATGGATACGGCAGAGTTATCGGAACATATAACGGCGAGACCGTGGGGCTTTACAGCCCGACCGGTCAGTGGGCGGAGGAATTTTACATAAACGGAGATGCGAACGGTAATTGGACAATAACGTCAGCCGAAAACTCCGATTTGCTTTTATCATGTCTTGAGCCGAACAGCGACGGAAACAGTATTGTTTTCGAAAATTCCACGGCGCGTGATGCTGTCAGCCTGACATGGGAATTTGAGCGTCAGGGATTCATGAACTCCGACGGCAAAGAGCTTGCGATTTTCGTTGCCGACTCTCTGCGCGTAACTCAGGGGGCTTACGATACATACTCGCATCAGCGTCAGAACGCTGTCGATATCGCTCCGACGGAATATGCTGTTTTTGCTCCGTTCAATGCTACCATTGTTCGGATTGATGCAAGCTATACTGCCTGCAACGCGGTATGGATTCAAAGTACGTCAGAGGTGCTGTTTGCCGACGGAACATACGACTACATGACAGCGTTGTTTATGCACGATAATGATATCGATGATTTGTACGTCGGATTGGGGATTCCTCAGGGCACGTATTTCTATGATGCGGGCGATTATGGTGTATCTGCGGGTAAACACGTGCATCTTGCTCTGTATCGCGGAAAATACAACAGCTCTATGCGCCTCGGATGCGGTGATGTTTATGCCGAGGATGCGCTTTTTCTGCCCGACACCACTTATATTTATGACGATTACGGACTTGAATGGAAGCTGGCAAGCCTTGCTGACTGACGATGAGAAAAGAAATATACAAAACTATAAAATCACTTTGTGATGAGATAGGAACCGAAGCGGCTTACTCACAGGCAGAGAAAATTACTTCCGACTTGGAGCGGGAGTATGACGAGCGTGTAAAAGCCGGAATGAGCGAGCTTGATGCGTATCGCGATGTTTTGAGGGGGATCGAAAAAATCGAGGAAATGCTGAAGTCCATGCCGAAAACCGATGATGAAGCTGCGAGGGAAAATCGGAAGGCGGACCTTAAAAGGCTGAAGAGGACTCTCGGCTCGATTTCCTCGTGGATGTGGATAATCACCGTGATTGTTTACGTGCTTTTCAGTTTTAAATTCGGTTATTGGCATTTGTCATGGCTGATTTTTCTGTATTCTTCCATTTTGCAGAATATCATTAATATGGTTTCAAAATACAATTCGGGGAAAAGCCTGAGGCGCACGCTGAAAAGTGGATTGTCATCGATTTTATGGCTCCTTACCGTGATTCTGTATTTTT
>JAZODB010000026.1:0-2005 GCA_045596785.1 Eubacteriales bacterium | reverse complement strand
AGAAATAATTTTGCTCTTTTGGTCGCGAGTGAGAATATATTTCAGCTCATATCGTCTGAATACTGCTTGATACATCAACAATACCCCCTCTCCAAATTTAATCGCGGTCGGCGGCGTACTCGTCAGAATTGAGTCGCGTATCAATATAGCTCCATCTTGTATTAATGAAATTGCGCAGATACTGCACCTGCTTATCATATGTATCATATTCATACGGACTTACAGAGCCTGCACCGACTACGCTTTTCATAATATCCCATACAATAAAGTTCTGTCGGCTGCTTCCCTCAAGCATCCGCGAATACTCGTCAATCGCACTGAGCGCCGTATCCTTTAAACTATGCTTAACCTCATTCCAACGCTCAACCAATCGGTCAGTAAATGCGTCATAAGTCATAAGATAGTCCATCCAGTTTTCCGAGATATAGGTATACGTTGATTCCGTAGTGCACCAACCGTTGTATTTGTACAAATCCCCCTGATGATTGCCGAACGCCATGTCGAAATCCCATACAGGACCCATTCTCAGCTTTCCTCCCACGTCGCGCCACATATAGCAGCTTCTGTAAAATGACGACTCCATGTTAAAGGTAAGCTCATTTATTATAAACCAATCGATCCACGACTCCACATGAATATAGTTCTCCCAACCGTTGTTGTTTACTATTGCGCTCTCCATTTCAAGTATATATTTCTTGATAAAGAGAAGCTCGGGAGTATTCGCTTGTGGAATCTCCGGCTCCTTAATAAAAAGACGCAATACGATATCCGTATCGAAATAATCTTGGTTGTACACATTTTCTTTGTCAAAATCCCAACCTATTTCAATGAGAAAGCCAATGTCCGCCACGCCCGAATCAAAGCCTGCGTTACCCCCGAGGTCAAGTCTGCCGTTTCCCTCCTCAATCTTGTCGGCAAAGCTGTAAACTCCAATGTAGTCACCGTTCAAATACAGGTTGACAAGAATGTGAGTCGGAGTGTATTCAAGGCCTGACAGAGATGATGCCATAGAATGTGCAACACAATTGCGAATCAGCGATTTATCCGCATAGCTTGAGGCAAGCACCCAATCTCGATTCTTCGGTAGTCCAAACAATGACGCACCCTCATCAAGCTTTATTCTGTATGATTTTTTCGGGAAATAGGTCCACGAAGCATTGCCGCGTCCGCGCACATTCATTTGATATGAGACACCGTCAATAGTGAGTGTTCCATGAATGTATGTATTCTTTTCAACAATCGCCTCACCACCATCTGTGTGAATCTCCATAACGGGCAAATCGTACGTAATCCGCTCGGATATGACCAAATATGTACGCCTCCTACCCTCGCGGTCGGTAAGCGTAAGTATATTTTCTTGTGTGAGATCCATTGCTATGGGGTCAGTCTCCGCTCCGTTCTGAGATACAAATCTCAGCGATGCTTTTTTTGCATCATTTTCGCTGACAATAAGCGGAAAACGAAGCATTGCCATATTTCCGATAACAGTCAGCTCCACTCCGTCATATGCCAAGCCGCTTGAGGAATTCAGCAGCTTAGCCTCAGCAAGTCTCTCCGCTCCGTCTCCGCCGTATTTCTTGCTCACATCATTTCCGTTGTAGCAAGCAACATTGCAGTAAAGCTCCACGTCAGTGATATCGGGTACAACATCCCCTATGAATGTCAACGCGGTGTATGGGGCATCAACACATAAAATACCATCCTCGATTATCAGCTCCGTTGATGAATATATCTTCAATTCAGCGACGCTGTCACCGCATCTGACAGTCAAAGGAAATCCTCCCGCGACCTCGTGCGGAATATAAATTATATCAGTATCACGGTTTATATCTAAAGGCTCAACAAACTTAAAGGCTTCTTTGATGCATATAACAGGCCTCCCGGAGTACGAAAGAAAATCCTCCGATGCGAGAATATCACGGAGCGAGTCGAAATCATATGCAAAAAACGCACCCCGTGTTCCCTCAGGCGGTGAAGTCGGATCGTAGCCATGTCGTTCTGTGAG
>JAZODB010000025.1:0-6784 GCA_045596785.1 Eubacteriales bacterium | reverse complement strand
GGGGGACTTTTTGCAAAAAGTCCCCCAAGCGCGTCTCCCGTCTCCCAAGCGCGTCCCCCGTCTTCCCGTACCTTTATAAGAGCTTTCGGGCGGATTCGAGCAGGGCGGTTTTCTCGTTTGGCACGATTCCGAGCATGACCTCATCAAGGAGGCGGCGCAGGGCGATGCCGACCGCGGCGCCCGAGAAGCCGAGAGAAACGAGGTCGCCGCCGCCGAGCTTGAGCTGGGAAATGCGGCGCACGCGATCCTCTGCGACCGCAAGCGCGGCAAAATCGGCGGCAGCTTTAGCTTCTTCGGCGGAAATTCTGCCTGCCGCATACTCGAGCGCGGCGCGGCGCACGGGAAAGCTGTCGCCGTAGTCGCGCATCATGCATAGAATATCGTAATCTTTTTCAAAGGAAGCTCCGCGCGAGGCGGCAAGAGCAATAACCGCGCGCTTTTCCTCAGACGACGGCTTCAGAGAAGATATCACCGCCGAAACATCTTTCGTGCACAGCGAATCCGTAAGAAGCGCGTACCTCACCGCCGCGCAGTCGCCTGCGCTTCCGTCAAGCGCGCCGATTCTCCCTGCCGCCTCGCGAACTCCCTCCGCGGTAAGAGGAGGAAGTACGTGCGCAATAACCTCCGCGAAGCCGGAGAGCACCGCACCTGCGTTTTTTCCGCACAAAAGCTTCGTAAGCTCTGCGTATACGCGCTCTCGTGAGATGCTTTCAAGAAGCGGCGTCAGATCCCGTATCGCGTCGGCACACTCCGCGTCGGGTGTAAATCCGAGTACAGCCGAAAAGCGAAGAGCGCGGAGTATACGCAGTCCGTCTTCGGAAAACCGCTTGCGTGCACATCCGACACAGCGGATTCTCCTTTTGGCAATATCTTCATTTCCGCCGAATAGGTCGATTACCCCATCCTTGTGCGAGTAAGCCATCGCGTTTATCGTGAAATCGCGCCGCTGCAAATCGTTCGAGAGGGATTTCGTGAATGAAACGGAGTCGGGATGACGTCCGTCGGCATAGCTTCCGTCAATGCGGTAGGTGGTAGTCTCAATGTTCATTCCGTTCTTCACTACCGTGACCGTACCGTGCTTCAACCCCGTTTCGACAATTCGCTCACCCTCGAATACCGCAAGCATTTCGTCGGGAGTTGCGGAGGTGGTTACGTCGTAATCCCCCGGAATATTCCCCATGATGTGGTCGCGGACACAGCCTCCGACGGCATACGCTTCAAATCCCGCGCATGCGAGTCGGTTTATGACAAACGTGACCTGCTCGGGGAGCGGAATATTCCGCTTTTCATTAAGATTTTCGTTAATCATTTTTGTTTTTCTCTTTTTTGTTGTGTTCGCACTCGCAGGCGAGCGGACATTCGCCGCATCGCGGAGAGCGCGCCATGCAGTATTCACGCCCGAAAAGAACCATTCTGTGGCAGTAGGCGGACTGCTCTGCGGGAGGAACAATCTCCGAGAGAATCCGCTCGACCTTTAACGGGTCGCGCAGAGTTTCGGGGTAGAAGCCGAAGCGTCCGTTTATGCGGATGCAGTGGGTGTCGGCAACAATGCCGGGAATCCCCCATATGTCTCCGAGCACGAGATTCGCTATTTTTCGTCCGATGCCCGGAAGCGCGAGAAGCTCATCCATGCTCTGCGGCACATTTCCCCCGTGCTTCTCTGCAATGAGCTTCGCCGCCGCGATAAGACTTTCCGCTTTTGTGCGGTACAGCCCACACGGGCGGATTATATCCTCAAGCTCGCTCCTCACCGCCGCCGCCATTGCGTATACGTCGGGGTATTTCTCAAACAGCGGTCGGCATACTATATTCACTCTCTCGTCGGTGCACTGAGCCGACAGCCGAGCCGCCGCAAGAAGGCGCCACGCATCCCCTCCGTAATCCAATGAGCACCTTGCCTCAGGGTACAGGAGAGAGAGAGTTTCCATTATTTTCTCTATGTTCATGGAAATTGTCCTTAAATGTGTTTATTGATGCTTGCCGCGTCTCTACTCGTCATCTGCGGAAGATTTCGAGATTTCGTCGGCAAAGTAATAGTCAAAGACATCGCGTACCGCGTAGCCTGCATCCGTACCGTTTGAGCCCTGCTCTATTATGCAGGTTACGCAGATTTCGGGATTGTCGAACGGTGCGAATGCGGTTATGATGGCGTTGTCGCTCTTTGTATCCGAGACCTGAGCAGTACCGGTTTTTCCTCCGACGGGAATCTTATATCCGGCGAAAACGCTTGCCGCGGAGCCGTTGTCCATAACTCCCTTCATGCCCTCCTTGACAATTGAAAGAATCTCGTTTGTGATTTCAAAGCTGTCAAGCACTCGGGGAGAAGTCGATTTTATAAGCTCACCCGAATACGAGCGCACTTCGTGAAGAAGATGCGCGGCGTAGCGCGTACCGCTGTTCAGCACAGTCGATATGTACGAGGTAATCTGAAGCGGAGAAAACAGGTTGTCCGACTGACCGATTGCTGCCTGCAAGGTATCTCCGGGGCTCCACTTGTCGAGACCGTTGTCGTTTCGGTAGTCGGGACCTGCGAGAATACCGAGAGCTTCGGGAAGCTCCACTCCCGTGGGCTGACCGAGACCGAAGTGCCGCCCGTATTCGTTTATCTTTTCGATTGTGAGAAGTCTGCCAACATCGTAGAAGAAATAGTTGCAGGACTCCTGAATTGCTTCGATAACGCCGATTTCTCCGTGCACCTGTCCCGACATGAGATACAGCCAGCAGCGCGGCGTGAAGTTCGACGAGGCGTAGTACATGTACTCGCCCTGCGCGTCAATTATCGTATCCTTGGTAATCGTGCCCTCGGTGAGCGCCGCAACCGCAACTCCGACCTTGAACGTGGAGCCGGGAGCGTATCTGCCGCTTGTGGCGCGATTAAGATACGGAGCACGCTCGTCAGCCGAGAGCACTCCTAAATCCTCGGAGAACGTTGCAAGATTGTACGTCGGGTATGAGCACAGCGAAAGAATTTCGCCTGTGCCGACATCCATCGCGGTAAGCGCCCCCACCTCGGCATCCTCGCCCGAAAGGGGCTTTCCCGATACATTGGCATCCTCGCGGATTTTTATTATGTTCTCGGCGAGAGCTCTTTCCGCCACCATCTGCATCTCTATATCTATGGTGAGATATACGTCGTTCCCCGCGACCGGCTCTTTTGTCACCTCGGTTTTCAGCGTATTTCCGTAGGCATCCTCCGTGATTGTAAGAATCCCGTCTGTCCCGTGAAGGTATTCCTCAAATGCCTGCTCTACGCCGGAAGTTCCGACTGTCGCATCGAGAGAATACCCAAGCTCTGTGTAATACTCTACATTGTCGGAGGTGATTTTCCCCACTTTGCCGAGAATATGTGAGGCGTATCCGGGGTAATTGTACACTCGCGACGATTCGGTTTCAATAAGAAGTCCGCGCGGATATTTTTCAAGAGCCGCCGCTATCAGCGAAAGAGAGGCATCGTTTATCAGCGGATACGGCTGTACGGCTGAGAAATCCGAAAGCTCCATGTCGAGACGGTACAGGAACAGACGTGCCGCTGTCTCGTAAGGATAGTTGTAGTAATAGTCATAGCGAGGCTTTTCCTTGCCTATGTCTATCTTGTCGAGGGTCATGATTCCGTAGCGCACCATAAGCGTGCGCGCTTCGTCGAGAACGGATGCGTCGTCGGGCACATTAAGCTCGTCGATGAGCTTTGCGTATTTTCTGCCGCGTGATGTTTCCGAAAATCCGTCGGGTTTTTCAAAGATGATACCGTCATCCGTCACGGTAACCTCAAGCGAAGCTTTCGGCTCGGTCGGGCGAGAGGTTCCGTCGGAATTTTCGGCGCGGTAAATCAGCTCCGCTATCAAATCATTCAACTCCGCCTGAGTATCGGGCTGTGATTTGTAGTCGAGCGAAATATTATGCGAATATTTGTTTGTGACAAGGGCTTTTCCGTTCCTGTCGAAAATCTCGCCGCGCTGCGCTTCGATTTTTTGCGTGCGAACATGGTTTTTCGGCGGAGTTGACATCGAGTAGTAGTCCTGCCCCGACACTTGCAGGTACAGGAGCCGCGATACAAATACGATTACAATCATTATGTAAATTGACGCAATCGCGATAATCCGCGTGAAGTTGTCCTTTTTTTTGTTCATTTGTTCATTCCCGAGACGCATTTGATTTTTTATGTAGTGCGGCGTTTGCCGCACAAGGCGAGGCGCGTCAAGCCTTCGCTTTTTTGAGGCTTCTCACGTATTTTTTCTCAAGGCGTCTCATTTCGCATTTTCTCGCACAGCGTGCGATTTTATATACGAGGAGCGCAAATCCGAGAAGTATTGCCACTGCAAGAACGTACATATCCGTGTCGAACGCCATTTCAAAGCGGAAAAGCTCTCGCTCGGGACAGTCGCGTCGGAAATATACATCTTTGACCGAAAATTTTTTTCGCATGAGAAGCGGATTTGATTTTTTATATGAGTCTATTACATGTGAGGCGGTATCGAGAGTCTTTTTTGCCGTGCATTTATCCACAACAGATAATTCCTTCCGGCGGCGCTTTTTTTTAAATACCGCACATAATTATTATAACAAATATGCGGCATATTATCAATGAAAACGAATAAAAATATTCGTTTACTCGGAAATATTTTTCCTTTTTGTGCGTTTATTTATGTAAACTCTTAAAAAACGGTGCGTTTTAAAAAACGAAAAAATCCGAAAAAACAAAAAAAAGACTTGACTTTTATATGCCGTTGTGGTATAATACCTAAGCACCGTGGAAAATATTTCGCGGAGGTTAAGTGAATAGTGTCAAATAGACACAGCACACGGAAAGGTGGCTGAGCTGGTCTAAGGCGCACGACTGGAAATCGTGTGTTCGGCTAATAACCGACCGCGAGTTCGAATCTCGCCCTTTCCGGAAGAAAAGTCCGATGCAGTAGCATCGGATTTTTTGTTTGGCGACAGCTGAGGGGAGCTTTTTGGGGCGGTTATCTCTCACCTCACCGTTTTTCGACATAAGAATTTACAATTGACGCTTGAGTTGAGAAAAATTTATGATATAATATATAAGGAAAAGTGAAAATTAATATTGAATGATTAAGATATCATGACAATATCCGATATAAAGAAAAAATCTCTGCGGGCACGATTCAAGCGTTCGTTCCGTCGGGATATACGGCTGACCACGCCCGTCTTATGGACAGCGTGTTCGGCGAGGGCGCGTGCCACATACTCAGCGTCAGAAAGAACGGCGCATGCAAGATAATCCGAAAAACCACGAAAGGCGGCTCAAATGAACAAATCCTCGAAACAAGCTCTGAAAAAGCTGCTCATGCTGTTTTTGAATTTTGTACTGTTTTACGCTCTGCTGCGTCTTATAATAGTGTTCGCCGAGCGGCTTGCATCACCTGTGCTGTATTACGTAGGTACAGGACTGTATGCACTTTCCGCAGGTGTGCTGTTTGTGTCATTTTATATTTTGAACGGATATACGTTTGATAACCGCGACCGCACTCCCGATGAGCTTCCGTCGCGTTGGTCTGACGAAAGGCGTGCCGAGTTTCTCGAAAAACAGCCGAAACGACGGGCAAAAGCCAAAAAGCTTATTTATGTGATGATGCCGATAGTGGTTTCGATTCTCATAAGTTACATTGAGCTTAACTTTTTCAAATGACGGTGCAAAATGCTTAAAATTAAAATTATAGCTATGGGGCGGCTGACCGTGCCCTGCTTCAAGGAAGCCGCGGCAGATTACGCTAAGCGGATTTCGCGCAGCTTTTCGCTGACCGTTGTCGAGCCGAGGGCGGAGATGCTCCCGAAAGAGCCGACGGAGGGCGAAATTTCACGCGCGCTTGAGCGCGAAGCGGAGCGGATTCTCGCGGAGATTCCGCCGCGCGCTCGCGTCTTTGCCATGTGCATTGAGGGAAAGATGCTCTCATCGGAGGAGCTTGCCGCCTCACTTGAGCGGTGCGCCTCCGCGACGAGCGAGGTGTGCTTCATTATCGGCTCATCCCACGGTCTTGCAGGTTCCGTTAAGTCGCGCGCCGACGTGCGCCTTTCCGTATCTCCGATGACATTCCCTCACGAGCTTTTTCGCGTCATGCTCCTTGAGCAGATTTATCGCGCCGCCGAAATTTCCTCCGGCGGAAAATATCACAAGTAAGCTGTGAAATTTGAAAACAGGCTTTGAGTGTGAGTTGTCGAAAACCGATGCTCTCCCATAATCAGCAAAATTTTCTTTATATGTGCTGTATGAAAGGATTTTGATTATGAAAAATAATATAAAAAAGAATATAATCCGCGCGGCGCAGATTCTGCTGATATTCGGAGCGGCGGCACTTGTTTTGCTGTACTCGCTCGGGTACTACGATCTGTCATTCATTGAACGGGATAAGATTTTCGGAAATGCTTCGGGTGCGGAGAACAATCCGTTTGCGGGTATTATAGACAAGATAGAGCCCGATAACGCGGAGCACGACACGCCGAATGACACTTCGGAGAAAAATGACGAAAACGATACCTCAGCAGGGGAGGATAACGAGGCGTCGACTGCGGAATTTGCATCGTCAACCGCACTTGTTTTCGATGCCGAGGAGCTGTGCCGAGTGCCGACGGAACATACCGCTCTTCCGAGTGGGTACTATATTCCGCCGAGCGGATTTGTGTTTGAGGCAGAAAAGTCGATGCTCGTCGATTTTACACCGTCACTTCCGCTTCCGAGCCGATATTCATACAGCAGCCGAACGATTTCCGTGCCCGAGGTGATAACTCCCGACGATGCCTCGGAAAATTACGTTGAATACACCGATAA
>JAZODB010000024.1:0-2364 GCA_045596785.1 Eubacteriales bacterium | reverse complement strand
GACCGCTTGGCCTCCGACTTAATTATCCTTAATGCGCCAACCACTTTTTTTATTATTTTCAAGTTATAACCGAAGTCAATCGCACTTTTCGCGGAAAGCGTTCCACGCCGAAAGATGCGCATCCTCCGCCTTGGCAGAAATATTCTCTATCATCTCCATCTGTTCAGACGAAAAACCGCTCGGCAACGTCAAGAATGAACGGTATTCCTCCGCAATATATTCCTCCGACGCCGAAGAGGTGCAGTAATATCCAAGGTGTTCATAGCAGCGAGCACCGCGCTCAGGGTCGAGAATATATTCGATAAACTTGTGCGCCGCATCCGAATTCGGAGCCTTTGACGGAACAAACATAGCCATTATCCCGAAGCCTATTCCCTCCTCTGGAAATACAACCTCAAGTGACGGATTTGTCATTTTAGCCATCGTCACCTGCGATGTATACATAACAGCCGCGTCGATTTCGCCCGAAAGCAAATCATCCTGTATGTTGTCATCCTTGATAAGGCGGATGTTCGGAGCAAGTCCGCCGAGCAGCTCTCCCGCCTCCGAAATATCCTCCTCGGACTCTGTATTGTAGCTCTTTCCGAGCACCTTCAGAGCCATGCCGTTTACAACTCGGTAATTCGATATGATTCCCACCGAATCTTCAAGTGAGGAATCCCACAAGTCCGCATATCCTTTGATTTCAGCGTCAACCTCGGCGGGATTGTACACTATCGTCTGAACTCCCGCACCGTACGGAACAGTATACTCATTCGTTGGGTCGTAAAACTGTCCGCGGTACAGCGGATTTACGTTTCCGATTGACGGTAGCTTCGACATATCGAGCTTTGCAACAAGTCCCTTTTCAATAGCTGTCTCTATAATATAGTCGTCAGCGATAACGAGGTCGTAATCACCGCCCTCAGCCGCCTCCAATTTAGACAGCATGGTTTCGTCATAGTCGAAATTAACGTAGTTTACGCGGATTCCGTACTCTTTCTCGAAGCCCGAGATTATCTCCTCGGGAAACATCCCCGCCCATGTAAACAGATTAAGAGTCTCCCCACCTCCGCATGAAGTCAATGCAAGCGGAAGCAAAAGCACTGCCGCAAGGATGACGGATAAAGCTCCAATAATTTTTTTCTTCATTTCAAATCTCCTTTTCGTTTTTTGATTTTACTATTTTTTTGTCAGCGTTTCCGCGGATTATCGCCGCCGCAACATAGCACAGTGCTGTCGCCGCAAGCATTACTGTACAAAGCGCATTTATCTCCGGAGTTACTCCGGTTTTCAGCTGAGTATACACCCGTATAGGCAATGTATTCACCGAAACTCCCGTGACAAAAATCGAAATGATTACGTCGTCAAAGCTCATCGCAAATGACATAAACATTCCCGACACTATCGCGGGCGAAAGAAGCGGAAGAGTCACGGTAAAAAATGCCGCAAAACGACCTGCACCAAGGTCGCGCGCCGCCTCCGTCACAGATGAATCGAGAAGCTGTATTCCCGCGCTCACCTGAGTATATACATACGGTATGCAGAAGGCAGTGTGCGCTATAATCAAAGTAAGCATACCGAGCGGTATTCCAATCAGGCGAAAAAAAGCAAGAAACACCATCCCGAGCACAATTTCAGGTATAATAAGCGGAATAAGTGCGGATTTTTCGGCAATTCCTTTGAGCGGAAGTGCGGATTTTTTCATTCCGATTGCCGCCGGAGTCGCAATAACCGCCGCGAGCACAGAAGATGCCGCAGCAAGAATCAGTGAGTTTTTCAGCGCTTCAAGCATACCGCGATCCGAAAAAAGCTGCGTATACCATTTCAGCGAAAATCCGCCCCACTGAGAGGTGAGCCTGCTCTCATTGAACGAATAAAGAGCAACTATGATAATCGGCAGATATGTCAAAGCCGTTATGCATACGGGATATACGGAAAGGAGCACACGGCGACGCGCCGATTTACTTCTTATTTTACTTTTCATACGGTTTTTTCCTCATGAGCACGAGGCACACTCCTCCCGTAAGAATCATAAGAATCGCCGACAAAGCCGCGGCTTGCGGCTGATTGTGCGCTTTCATCAAAAGCTCCTCTATAAGACTTCCGACGAGCACAATTTTATTGCCGCCGAGTATGGATGCAATGAAGAAAAGCCCCATAGAAGGAATAAACGTGAGTATTATTCCGCTTTTCAATCCGGGCATGCTCAGAGGAAAAATCACGGACATGAACGCTTTGATTCGCCCTGCGCCGAGGTCCCGTGCCGCTTCGACAAGAGAGCGGTCAAGCCTTGACGCAACTTGGTATACCGATGTAAACATGAACGGTACAAGCACGTACACCATGCCCACAATAACGGCGGGATAGGTATAAAGAAGCTTT
>JAZODB010000023.1:0-9866 GCA_045596785.1 Eubacteriales bacterium | reverse complement strand
TTCGCTATTCATTGAAAGAAGAACGGATTCTTTTTCTTCGCCTGAGTAAAGAATATTCGGACACCACGCATGTTCCTCGTCATAAGTTATGCAAGGAAGCAAATCATAATTGATTTTAATTATTTCCCCGTTGTCTACACTTATTTTGACTTGGAGAAGTGAGGTGTATTTTTCGGGATATTTTACAGCACCGTCTATAAGTGCACCGAGCGAATAAACAATGTAGCCATCGGAATATTTTTCCGCATATTGAAGATTTTTTCCGTTTGTTCCTACTATTAAATCTGCTCCTGCTTCGACATACTCTCTGAATAGAGAGACTTTTGCTTCAGACGGTGAATCCGAGGCAGAATCGGAATCACATATATATAAAGCTATAAAATCGTTATCTTGAGATGCGTTTTTTATAAAATCAAGAACCTCATCGCGGTCGCTTTCGCAATAGATAGTGCAGTGGATTGCAATTTTTATATCACGTATGGTTTGGTATATTGTTTTGTTCGAATCTCCCCAGAGAATACCGCTTTTTTCAACGATTGACTTAAGCTCCTCAAATCCATCGACCCCATAGTCCATTGTGCGCGGACATTCAAGTGAGAGTGTATCAATGCCGGCTGACGAGAAAATATTAATCGTGTCGGAATCGGACAGATACCACTCGTTTATTGCGTTGTCCGCAGTATTCAGCTCCGAGCTGTCACTGAGTACTGCATTGCATCCCACCAATGTCATATCGTCATTAAGAGTTATCCTTGCGATGCGTTCGAGGAAGTATTCCGTGCCCATCTCGTTTTTTAAATTGTTGAATGTTCCGTATGCACGGCTTCCGAGCATGGAAGCGGGGGTGCATGTTCCGCCGAAAGTCAGTGTCAAGAGATTATATGCATACTCCGGTTCTTCGAGGCACTCAACTGTCGAGGCGGGGTATACGAGCGATTCTTGAGCAGGCGTTGAGATTCCTGCTTCAAAATTTGCCCCTTTATTAAAAATGGTATTATATACAGCCATTACGGATACGATTACAGCCATTACTGCAATAAATACAGTGCGGGATACCGCAATTTTTTCTCGTTTATTCATTATACATCCCCTTCTTCGGATTTTGAAAATCCGAAGTAAAGCTCAAAGAAAAATTTACAATGTCATGTACATTTAGTATATATTAACATATTTATAACAATTTATCAAGATATACACAGAAAATTCTTGATTTTATCAGCCCAGAAACAGCGGTCTTTTTTGAGAATTATTTATCATATCGAAAAGGGACTCTTCGCAAAGAGAAAAGTCAGCGACAAGCGAATGAGGCTTGGCGATAGGAGAGTCTTGGCGCATCGGAACAAAGTAAATGTTTTTCTTTTGCATAAGAAGACCGAGATTCATGAAATTTCCGGACATTGCATCATTGGATGCAAGCGCGATAAGAATGGGTTTGTCGCATCTGAGGTGTGCTTTGGCAGCCATTGTTACAGGCGTGTCGGTTATTCCGTTTGCAAGCTTTGCCGCTGTATTTCCCGTGCAAGGGCAGATTATCATGTAATCGAGAGGGGTGCTCGGACCGAATTTTTCGGCTTCGATAATGGTTTCGACAGGAGCGTGAGCGCATATTTCGGTAATGTCTGATTTTAACTTTTGCGCTGTTCCGAAGCGAGTGTCGTAAGTTGCGGAGCAAAATGAAAGGATGGGTATGATTTCGAATTTGTCGGAAAGTCGGCGCATGACATTCAATGATTCATGGTGTGTACAGAATGAACCGCATATTGAGAAACCGAGTTTTTTTCTCATTTGTGAAATCTCCCCTCGAAATATTTGTTTAATTTATCACGAATTGCCGAGCAGATTATTTCACCCGAGGTTGCCGGCGATGTTTTTCCGGGTAGGGACATGAGCGGTATTACGCGTAATCCGAGTTCTGCTGCGGCATTTGTGTCAATTCCGGCGCATCCGCTTGCCAATTCAAAAATAACAACTTCCTTATTAAGCTTTGAAAGCAGTTCACGGTCAAAAAGCATAAATGGAACGGTATTGAATAACGCATCACAATTTACGGGGAACTCACGAAAATCATTAAGTGTGATTGGTATACACCCATCACATCTCGCCCATGACAGGTCCTTTGTGCTTCTTGCAACGGCAAATACATCTGCACCGAGAGCGATAAGTCTTTGTGCGAGTGTTCTTCCGATTCTACCGTATCCTAAGACAGCCGCCCTCATTCCGAGTATTGTGATGGGAAGATTTTCTATACATGCGGAAATTGCTCCCTCTGCCGTAGGAACCGAATTTCGTATCTGCAGTTCCTCCGAATCATAGTAATCGAAAATATTTGCTCCCGATTCTGATGCGAGAAGTTTTATTTGCGGTGGAATTTTACCGCCGACAAGAAGTGTTTCCGTACGAAGTTTTTCGCATATACTTTCAAGACTCACGTTTGATGATTGTTCTGTACTCATAAGCGGGCAGTTTAAATATACCCCATCGGAGGTTACGGGAAGCGGAAGTATTACTGCATCGCTGCACTTGACAGCTGATTCCCAATCGGTGCATTTAACAGTGTTTTTGAGGTGTTTTTCGTAAACGGTTCCGTAAACTGAGTCAAATCCCCAAACAGCGCACTCAAAACTTTCTGAAAGGCGCTCCGCGGTAATAAGCTGTCTTTTATCTCCTCCGAGTATTCCTACCTTTATATTTTCTGGCATATTGATGTACCTGTTTTCTTTAAATTTTATAAATGCGTAAACTTGAAAATACGGCATCTCTCAATACATAATATGCTGTGCGCAAAATTTTGCCATAGCTCGGTATGCATGGATTGAAAATGATGATTTTTTGCAATAAAATTGTCGGATTGTGAATAATATGAACTTGAATTTGTTATTTATTTGTGATATCCTTATTGTAAATATATTTTTATTTAAAAGGAGATTTATATGCTTCTCGGAACACCGTCGATGCCGCTGATTACCGTTGATCCTTATTTTTTCGTTTGGTCTCCGTCTGATATTCTTACGAGTTCCATGCCTGTTCATTGGACCGGACATCCAAACACAATTTTGGGAGGGCATTTCATAAAGCTTCTTGAATATTATGGTATAATGTTGGATTGGCAGTAATTGTAATTCCTAAAATAAAGGGGTTGTCGCAAATCAATAAAAGTTTCGCTCGGCGAGAGGAACTCTCGCGGCTTTTTAAAAGGCTCGTGGGGTCTCGGGGTAAAACCCCGAGTCGAGCTTCGCAAAGCTCGAAAAGCCCGGGGGGTCGGGAAAAGTTCCTCTTTTTGCTTCTTTTTCCTCCTCGCTAAAGGAGAAAAAGAAGGAATTAATGATTTGCATACACAAAAAGGGTTGTCGCATTTTTGGATAAATTATCCTTAACGCGACAACCCCTTGTTTTTTATTATTTTTGACGTACTGTCATCTTAACTTCGTCAAATTCCTTTTGAATTTCCTCAGACGGAGGTGCGGTCAAAAGGGAAACCACAACTATTACAATGGCAGAGAAAATGAACGCGGGAAGCAGCTCATAAATATTCCATATGCCACCGATAGGACGGATAACAAGCTTCCAGAAGAATACCATACCGCCGCCCGCAATCATGCCTGCAACCGCACCGCTTCTTGTGATGCGTTTCCAAAAAAGGCTGAAAAGCATAAGCGGACCGAAGGTCGCACCAAAGCCTGCCCACGCAAAGCTTACAATCGTAAATATTACGCTATTTTCGTCAAGCGCAATAATAATTGCAATAGCGGCAATCAGAAGTAATGTGATTCGGGATATTCTCAAAACCTGCTTGTCCGTAGCTTTCTTGTTACAAATTCCCTGATACAGATTTTTTGCAAAAGCTGATGCCGCGATGAGCAAATAAGAGTCGGAAGAACTGATTGTTGCTGCCAAAATACCTGCCATTACAAAACCTGCTAGGATCGGGGGCAGCAATTTTGTGGAAAGAAGAATAAACACGCTTTCAGATTCGGGTGAAGTCTGAAGAGCTGTGGGATAAAGCGAACGTCCGACTACTCCGATAAATACTGATACCGCCAAAGAAATAACTACCCACACTGTCGCTATGCGGCGTGAACGTGTAAGTTCGTTCTTGTCACGTATCGCCATGAAACGAAGCAAAACCTGAGGCATACCGAAGTATCCAAGTCCCCATGCCATTGTGGAAACAACACTGATAATTCCGTATTTGCCTGCCTCACCAAACATCGGGCTTCCGTTTTCTATCTGCTGAACTCCATCAATGGTTGTGGGAGAAGCTATACCGAAAAACTCCAAGAATCCGGGAATATTTTTGGAATTGTCGATTACAGCATCCAATCCGCCTGCAGAAGAGGTACCGATGATGACAACTACTATCAATGCAATAATCATAACAACAGCTTGCATGAAATCGGATGCACTCTCAGCTAAAAATCCACCGACAATAGTATATATGAGAACAAATATTGCCCCTATAAGCATCATCGGTATGTATGGGAGATCAAAAAGTGTTGCAAACAATTTTCCGCATGTAACAAAACAGCTTGAAGCGTATACCGTGAAGAAAATCAAAATGAAGATTGCGGCTATCGACATTACAAGCTTTTTCTTTTCGTGGAAACGATTTGAAAAATAATCCGGAAGTGTTATAGCACCGCCTGCCTTTGAGCTGTAACATCTGAGACGCTTCGAAACTATAAGCCAATTGAAATAAGTACCGACCGCAAGTCCTATCGCAGTCCATGCCGCATCGGCAATACCACACCAATATGCAACACCCGGAAGCCCCATAAGAAGCCATCCCGACATATCCGATGCTTCGGCACTCATTGCTGTTACCCAAGGTCCCAAGCTCCGTCCGCCGAGAAAAAACTCATCGGAATTTTTATTTGACCGTTTTGCAAATAAAAATCCTATTATGATTACAGCTGCCATGTATATAATCATTGCAATCATAATCTGTAAGGTATCAAACATAAACATAATCCTCCAAAAAATTACATTAATACCATTTTAACATATTTCCACATATAAAGTCAATGTTTTTTCAAATAAAATTCAAAAATATTATTTGCTACTTATGCAATGTATTATCATACAAGCTGATGTCTCTGCTCTGAAATTATGATACCCTGTCAAAAAACAATTCCGTAACTTGACGCTTCAGCTCATCATCATCCGCATAAAACTCCATAAACTCTTCTCCCTTAAGCGCCTCACCTGCAACAGAGAGAGAGCCGCAGTCAGTATAACCGCCAAGTCTCCCACTCATTCTTGAGAGCTGATTTACGGTAAGGTCTGAAACAACATATTCGTCAACATCCTCAAGAAGCTTTACCATATACATTTCGTCATTTTTCAAGGCTTGCATCAACTTTTCTTTCAGCACAGCCAAATATTGCTTCTGTCTCTCCATTCGTGCAGTGTTTGTATTGTTTTCAAGCCCATTTCTGTCACGCACGTATCTGAGTGCCATTTCACCGATTAAGGTAATATTGCTTCCTTTTGTCATATCATCAGCTATATGAGTAAAGTCATCCAACAATGTGACGGTGACGCCACCGACGCTGTCGTTGATTTTTGCCACGGCATCCATTGTAAATGACATGTAGTGGTCGATATTTATACCATACAGCAGATTTTCCACTGCATCAACTGTATTCCGACAGCTGTCGTGACTGCCGCTTCCGTATGTATGTGCAAGTGCAAGCTGCCATTCAAAGGTTCCTGCTTTTTCACTGCGGACACCGAGCATTTGAATATCGGTCATTGTATCACGATTTATATAGAGAGCTTCGTAGCTCGAATTTTCTTTGACCGTATTTACGACGTGATGCTTGGAATACCTTAAACGGTGAATGGAAATTTGAAATTGACTTGAACAATGACGGCGAAGAACGTGCGCTTCACACAGGAACCGTAGCACTGAACGGAAAGCCGCTGTATCAGCGATTGATTCTCGACAAAGGATATTGGGCTGAGCGCGGAATGGCTGAGCTCTGCCGAGAATGGCAGTAAATTTTATCTCTGTGCAAAAATTTCACTTCAATTATCACATATGTTCCGTTCAATGAAAGCTGGGGTATTCCTGCGGTTCTCAATAATGTTGACCAGCAGAATTTCGCACGAGGAATGTACTACATAACAAAAGCAATAGATGACAGCCGTCTCATTTCACTAAATGATGGTTGGGAAAACCTCACCGAAACTGATTTCATATTAATTCACGACTACGCATCCAATGATTCCAATTTCCATAAGATGTATGTAGAAGATGATATCAACAAAATTGCTCCGCAAGGTAAAATGCAGTTCTGCGAAAACTCCGAGTACAGACGTTCATCAAGAAGTAAACGGACTTCTTGATGAAAACCACACTCCAAAATACGATACCGCTATACTTAAGGAAATTTTCGGATAATTCAGAACAACCTCAAAAAAGCCTGCCGACTCGACCGATATCAGTCAAGACGGCAGGCTTTTATCATTTTTCAGTCAAAACAGTTAATGTGGATTTCACTCCTCATCAAACTTTCTGAGTCCGGCAACCTCGGAAATCGGAAGAGAGAAACAGAATGCTCCGGCCTCGGTATCTGTTCCCGCACTCCTATTTATTGCTCTCATTATTTCGGATTTTTTCTTACTCGAAGAAACAATGTATATCATATCTTTTTCTTCCGCTAAAGAAACTCCGAAAAATTTTTCGGTCTGCGTCTTCATGGTCCCTTTTGCATGAAGAACAGTTCCTCCGGTAGCTCCGACAGAGCGAGCCGCCTCCATTACAGCGTCCGAATACCCCTCATTCAAAATAACAATTATAAGTTCGTTTTCAAACTCCATTTTCGGTTTTCCTCCTTCGGGTGTCTTGCCATCAGTTATATACACGAGAGTTTTTCCGCCTCCCACACTCTTAATGGGAATTGCCATTATTATTCCGTTTCCCGGAATATCAATGAACATCCTTTGTTTTGCGAGTTTCATCATTCGTTTCATTGAATCAGCATCGGAAACTGTGCTCAAAAGTGCTTTTTCGCTGACCTCCAAATTATAAAGAGACAAATGCTCATTCGTTGCAGTCCCACGCCCCAAGTTGGTAAGCACCAAAGGAAGCTGAAGTTCAGTGCAAATCTTCATGATATCATCCGAATTTTTGCGGTCGGTTATACAAATTACATAATATAACTCCAACTACTCCACCTCCCAAAGCTCGATAATCTCGTCATCGGCATACTTATCCGATATACTCGGCATCTCAACCTTTTTACGTGATTTGATTAAATATATTGCTCCCATAACCTGCACTGTAATGAGCGGCATCATTGCAACCAATGCAACCAAGCCGAAGGCATCTGTCATTATGTTTCCTCCGAGATACGCGCATGCCCCCATAGCAAACGGAAGCATAAAAGTCGCAGTAAGAGGACCGGAGGCAACTCCGCCCGAGTCAAACGCAATAGCGGTAAATGTCGGTGGAACAAAAAATGCAAGCACGAGAGATATTATATATCCAGGTACCATAAACCACATTATTGAGATTCCCGTTATAACTCGTACCATTGCCATCCCCATAGCAGCCGAAACAGCTATTGACAAGCTGCGGCCCATAGCCTTTTCGGAAATTGCGCCTGCGCTAAGCTCCACAACCTGTTTATTCAAAACATGAACTGCCGGCTCTGCGTTGATTATAAACCAACCCATGAGCATTGAGAGAGGAATAAGAAAATATTTAAACGCACTTCCCGCTATTTTTCCTCCGAGAACATATCCGAGAGACGAAAATCCGACGTTTACTCCTGTCAAAAAAAGCACAAGTCCGACATAAGTCAGCACAAGACCTATAAGGATTCTCATGAATGGAATCTTCTTTATTTTGAGAGAAACCACTTGAAACACAAGGAAAAACAAAACTATCGGAAGAAGAGCAATCGCAACCTCCAAAATGTAATCCGGCAGCCCTTTCAGATATGTCATGCCGATTTCAACTGTGCTGTTGTATTCATTCACAATCATTGCGGCAGCAGTATCAGCACCACTATTGTAAATAAATCCGAGCAGCAGCACACACAAGATAGGCCCTATCGAGCAAAGAGCAACCAAGCCGAAGCTGTCAGACTTGGCGTTTTCGTCGCTTCGTATTGACGCAACTCCCACGCCGAGAGCCATAATAAACGGAACCGTCATAGGTCCGGTTGTAACTCCGCCGGAGTCAAACGCAACTGACAGGAAATCCGCATTGGAAAATGCAGCAATTCCGAAAACAACAGCGTAAAATCCGACAAGGAGCCATTTCAGTGGAATTCCGAACAAAATTCTGAGCATGCTTATCATGAGAAAAAGTCCTACACCAACAGAAACCGTAATTATAAGGACAACGGTATCTATATCAGGGACATTCTTCGCAAGCACCTGCAAATCCGGCTCAGCAATCGTTATAATCAATCCGAGAAAGAAGCTGAGAATAACAATTAATCCGAGACGTCTCGATTTTGTAAGCTTTGAGCCGATATGTATTCCTATCTGTGTCATTGACAAATCCGAGCCTATTGTAAAAAGCCCCATCCCGACAATAATCATTATTGAGCCAATCAGAAATGATAGCATTAATCCACTGTTAAGCGGGATAAAAAACAAGCACAACGCTGCGACTATCAATGTAATCGGAAGAACCGATGCAATCGACTCACGCATTTTTTCATTAATAACATTCTTCTTTATCAAATAATCCCCCCTCTTTTTTCCATTGTTATGACGCGAATACACTTCTTTCTCCGAGTGTATGTTTCGGCAAAAAATCTAATAATAAGTATAATATATTAAAGTGGCATTTTAATGTGCAAAGGGTAAACTTTATCTTTTATATTTACTCATTTTAATTATTATCACGTGATTTTTTTCTTTGCGAAAAACTCTGACGCAAATGCCGAGCCGAGTATGAGTAGCGCACCGATAAGCTCGGATATGCCTATATTTTCTCTGAGAATAAGCGCCGAAACCGCAATTGCCGTTACAGGGTCAATATAGCTCAGTATAGCCGCAGTTTGCGCCCCTATGTATCCTGATGCTCCAAAATACAGCACGTATGCCAATCCTGTATGTATAACACCTACTACCGCAAGTGATATTATCGCGCGCGTGTCCATGAGAACACCATCGATTCCATCCAAAAACAGAGTATATATAAACATAACGACAGATGACGCACCGAGCTGTACAATTGTTTTCGAATACGGCGGCACAGCACCGAGGATTTTATTGAAAAACATTATTGCCGCATAAAATGAAGCAGCAACAACACCAAACACGATACCGAACGCCTCTCCGCGGCTCAAATCGCCGCCCACACCTGACACAAGAACCATTCCAACAAGAGAAATTACAGCGCAGATTCCTTTCAATGCAGTCAATTTCTCGCGAAAAATTATAGGAGAAAGCAAAATCACAATAGTCGGAGCCAAATAATAGCACAGCGTTGCCGTTGCAATGGTAGTGTGTCTGTACGCTTCGAACAAAAACAGCCAATTCAGTCCGAGACAAACTCCCGATATACATAGCAGGGGCAAATGTTTGCGAATTTCGGGTGAAAAAATTTTAATTTTCAAAACCAAGCATGCGAGCAGCAAAAACAGTATGCCCACAATTCCGCGAGATAAAGATATTACAGCCGACGGAAGAGGAATATATCTGACAAAAATGCCGACAGTTCCGAAAATCAGCATTGATGAAATAAAATAAATTTTGGGGAATGATTTCATATTATTACCTTTTTCCAAGCCAATTGTAAGGAAAGTGCGGATTTCCCTGTCTTGCAAAATGGCGCGCCGCATAAACGGCGTGCCATTGCAATTTCATAAAACAGGAAAAATATAAAATACTTGAGTTAATTC
>JAZODB010000022.1:0-9125 GCA_045596785.1 Eubacteriales bacterium | reverse complement strand
ATACACAAAAGAGAATTTAAAATAATTGGAGTAGATATGGCAAAGATTAAAATGACAACGCCCCTCGTTGAGATGGACGGCGATGAAATGACACGTATCATATGGAAGTGGATAAAGGATATTTTGATTCTTCCTCATGTTGATTTGAAAACCGAATACTATGACCTCGGTCTTGAACACAGAAACGAAACTGCGGATCAAGTTACAATAGATTCGGCGCTTGCTGCGCAAAAATACGGAGTCGCTGTAAAATGTGCAACAATCACTCCCAATGCGGCTCGCGTTAAGGAATACAATCTTTCGGAAATGTGGAAGTCTCCGAACGGGACGATTCGCGCTATCCTCGACGGAACGGTTTTTCGCGCTCCTATCATTGTAAAAGGCATCACTCCGTACATACCGACATGGACTAAACCCATAACCATCGCACGTCACGCATATGGTGACGTTTATAAGAATACAGAGCTTCGTGCGCCGAAAAATTCAAAGTGTGAGCTTGTCTGCACGGATGAAAACGGAAACGAAACGAGAAGTACGATTCACAATTTCGGTGAATCTGATGGAATCATACAGGGAATTCATAATGTGGACAGCTCAATTGAAAGCTTTGCGCGCAGCTCTTTTAATTATGCTCTTGATACAAAGCAGGACCTTTGGTTTGCCGCAAAGGATACGATTTCCAAGATTTACGACCATCGATTCAAGGATATCTGGGCTGAGATTTACGAAAACGAATATAAAACAAAATTTGAAAGTGCAGGGATTGAGTATTTTTATACACTCATTGATGACGCTGTTGCTCGTGTAATCCGCAGTGAAGGCGGCTATATTTGGGCATGCAAAAATTACGACGGCGATGTTATGAGCGATATGGTTGCAACAGCTTACGGAAGCCTTGCTATGATGACATCGGTTCTTGTGTCCCCCGATGGGAATTACGAATACGAGGCGGCGCACGGTACGGTTCAGCGCCACTATTATAAGCATTTGGCAGGGGAGGAAACCTCTACAAACAGCGTTGCCACAATTTTTGCGTGGACAGGAGCACTCAGAAAGCGCGGTGAGCTTGACGGAAACCGTGAACTTGCGGATTTTGCCGACCGTTTGGAACGCGCATCAATTAAGACTATTGAAGACGGAATTATGACGGGAGATCTTTATCTGCTCTCAAAGCTTGATAACAAGAAAAAAGTAAACACCGTTGATTTTCTGCACGCGGTTGCGGAAAGAATATAATCTGCAAAAAATGCAGTCACTGATAAAATTCCGTGACTGCAATTTTTGCCGTGATACTGAATTTGCGGTATGCAATTTGTTTTAATTTGCATATTTAACGACTTGGATTCAAATTTGCGGCGAATTTTCGTCAATTTTGTGCCCAAAAAATTATTGACGCATAAAAAGCGTTGTGGTATAATTATTCATATAAAAAGTAAATAAAAAGACTGTGACGAAGACATGCATCTGTCAATCGGTCATTACAGAGAGCTTGCGCGGGTGGAAAGCGAGCATGGCAGACGGATAGCAGAATCACTTCTGAGTCGGGAAAGGAAAGGCGAGAGCCGAGTAATAATTCCCCGTTTGCGCCGCGTAAGTGTGCAAGGCTTGCTTGAGCTTGATGAGAGGCATATTTATATGCAATTTGAGTGGTACCGCGAATTTGACATAAATACAAGTTCGTCTCAAAGTTTGAGACGAACTTTTTATTTTTAAACACAAAAACGGAGGACAGGTATGGAAAATATAATCAAAGAGGTTGCGGAAAGAATAAGGGAAACCCGTCTTATTTGTGAGATTTCCGAGGAAGAGATGGCGGCATGTACAGGAGTTGCCGTCGAGACATATCGAGAGCTTGAAGCGGGGGAATCCGACTTTACTTTTACGTTTATTTATAAGTGCGCGGCAAAGCTCGGCGTCGATACCACCGACCTTTTGAAAGGTTCAAGTCCTACTTTGCGTGAATACAACGTCACAAGAGCAGGCGGCGGACTCCCTATTGCAAGAAGAAAAGGCTTTAAGTACAACAATTTGGCACCGCTTTTCAAAAATAAAATTGCGGAGCCGTTCGTTGTGCGTGCTCCGTATACTGACGATTCATCACCCATTAAATTGAGCCGACACGAAGGGCAGGAGTACGACTATATACTTGAAGGAAGTCTTAAGGTTATCATTGATGGGCATACGGAAATTCTCGGTGTAGGTGACTCTATATATTACGACAGTTCAAAACCGCATGGGATGGCTGCATACGGAGGCGACTGCTGCTTCCTTGCAATAGTTATTGCAAATGGAGGTACTGCATACGATTATCCGGAGAATCTTGAAGAATCCGCTGACGCATCCGAAGTGCAAGAGAAATTGTCACCTCTTCCCGAAAATCCGGTTGCGGCAAACTTCATCGAATGTGTTGAGGAAAATGGGAAACTCAAGCAGATAAAATTCAAGAACGACGACAAGTACAATTTTGCGTATGATACGGTTGATGCCATTGCCGCAAAAACTCCGAATAAATGTGCACTTCTGCATCTTGACAGGGAGAAAAACGTCAGAAGATTTTCGTATAAGGAGCTGTCGCTTCTTTCAAATAAGGCTGCGAACTATTTTGAGTCTCTCGGAATAAAGCAGGGCGATACCGTAATGCTCGTTTTGAAACGTCATTGGCAATTCTGGATTGCGATGCTTGCACTGCATAAATTGGGTGCTGTCGGAATACCCGCAACCCATATGCTGATGGAGCACGATTTTGATTACAGATATAAGGCAGCGAAAGTGCGTGCGATTATTTGCACCGCAGACGGCGAAACCGCCGCTCAGGCTGAAAGTGCGGATAAAAACGGTGGGTATAATATAATCAAAATAATCGCTCACGGAACACGCGAGGGATGGCACAGTTTTGATAATGAGTTTGAAAATTTCCCCGATGAGTTTGAAAGACGGGACAGCGCTTGCGGAAATGCCACAATGTTTATGTTGTTTACAAGCGGAACGACAGGTTACCCCAAGATTGCCGCTCACAGCTATAAATATGCACTCGGTCACTATATTACAGCGAGATATTGGCACAATGTTGATTCAGACGGTATCCACTTTACAATATCGGATACAGGATGGGGAAAGGCACTGTGGGGCAAATTCTACGGACAGTGGCTTTGCGAGAGCTGTGTTTTTGCATATGATTTCGATAAGTTTGATGCAACCGATATTCTGCCTTTGTTCGAAAAATACGGTATTACGACATTTTGTGCTCCTCCGACAATGTTCAGATTTTTTATAAAAGCCGATCTTGAAAAATATAATTTATCGTCGCTAAAGCGCGCTGCAATTGCGGGTGAAGCACTTAATCCCGAGGTTTTCTATAAATTTAAAGAGTATACGGGACTTTCTCTTATGGAGGGCTTTGGTCAAACCGAAACTACCCTTGTTATAGCGAATTTTGTGGGCGATACTCCGAAGCCCGGCTCTATGGGACGTCCGTCACCTATGTATGATGTTGATATTCAAACTCCGGAGGGAAAGTCATGCGAAGTTGGTGAGACGGGTGAGATAGTGATACGCACGAGTGAAAATATTCCCTGCGGTCTTTTCAAGGAATATTTTGAGAACGAAGGAGCCACGGGCGAGGCTTGGCACGATGGGTATTATCATACAGGTGATACCGCTTGGCGCGCTGAGGACGGATATTTTTGGTATGTCGGAAGAATTGATGACGTTATTAAATCTTCGGGATACAGAATCGGTCCGTTTGAGATTGAGTCGGTTATAATGGAGCTTCCGTATGTACTTGAGTGTGCTGTTACCGCTGTTCCCGACGAGCTGCGCGGGCAGATTGTAAAAGCATCAATTATGCTTGTGCCTGATAAGAAAGGCACGCCGGAGCTTATAAAGGAGATTCAGGATTACGTAAAGGAGCGTACAGCTCCGTATAAGTACCCGAGAATTGTAGAATTTCTCGATGAGCTGCCAAAGACAATAAGCGGAAAGATTCGCCGAGTGGAGCTTCGTAACAGAAAGTGAATATTTCCCGAAATTTCAATTAAATCTTATCGTACTTCTTGAAATTTATAAGTTAATATAGTATAATTATTAAAATACGATTTACGGATAAAATCCATGAATGGAGGAGTAAAAAAATGGAATGGTTACTTACATTTATTAACACTTATGTTGTCGGCTTTGTTATTGATCTTTTGTTTGCAGTAATAATCCTGATTGTGGGATTCGCACTTGTTTCGATTCTTGTAAACGGAATTAAAAAGTCAAAAGCATACAAAAAGTTTGATGTTAACACACAGTCGTTTCTTTCGAATTTTGTTGCGATTTTGCTGAAAGTGTTCATAGTTCTTACAGCAGTTATTGTTGTCGGAGTTCCGCAGGCATCTGTGGTTGCGGTTCTCGGCTCGTGCGGACTTGCAATAGGTCTCGCGCTTCAGGGCGGTCTTTCCAATATTGCGGGTGGAATTATCATTATGTTCTGCAAGCCGTTCCATGTGGGAGATTATATCGAAAGCGGAAATGTTGGCGGAGTTGTGACTGATATCGGCATATACTACACAAAAATAACCACTGCGGATAACAGAGATATATCGGTCCCTAACTCGTCTCTTGCGAACAGTACCATAAACAACTATTCTACACAAGATGTGCGTCGTATTGATTTTGATTTCAAAATTGCATATGGTTCCGATATAGATCTTACACGAAAGGTTCTTCTTGCAACCTCATCAATGAACGATTTGATACTGAAGGAGCCTGCACCAGAGGTTTTCGTTGCGGCTCACGGAGAATCCTCCGTTACTGTTAAGCTGCGTGTTTGGTGCGCCGCTGAGAATTATTGGACTGTAAATTTCGATATGTGGGAAGACGTAAAGAAAGCATTCGATAAATTCGGCATCGAAATCCCGTACAACCATCTCAATGTAACTGTTGACAGTAAATAATCCTGCTCGTTATAATCGAAAAGGGCTGCCGCAAATACCGTTTTTGTGTAAGTGCGGCAGCTCTTTTGATGTGCGGAGCTTAATCTGAGCGAACATTTTTGTAATAGTGCTTTCTTATACATTTATAATCAAGCATTTTTAAATATCGTTAATAATAACAACATAAATCGGTGGTATAATTAATATAAGTTATTTTGGATGTTTTGTCAGTTGAAAATGTAATAGGCAAATGTTGTTTGAAACAGTATTATAAATTCGGTGGGAGGGATATTTATGAATGTTCTTATGCTTTTAAAGCCGAAAAGCGAGATTGAATATTTAACTGACACATGTACTTTACGGCAAGGACTTGAGAAAATGCGCGCTCACGGCTATACGGCAATTCCCGTTATATCAAAAGAGGGTTTGTATGTCGGGAGTGTAAGTGAGGGCGATTTTTTGTGGCACATAGTTGAATATGAGGCTGAAATAGACTGTATCAGAAAATGTCAGAACTACAAAATTCGGGAAATTATGAGACCTGAGTGGATTACGGCGGTTACGATTAATGTGAGCATGGAAACTCTTATTGAAAAGGCGGTGAATCAGAACTTTATTCCCGTAACCGATGACAGAGGATATTTTATCGGAATTGTCACGAGAAAAAGTATCATAGAAGCTTTTTGCGACAGTGAAAATGCTCGCAGTGTGCAGCAGATTCAGACTACATAATTGTATAAGTATATTGTGAGGTATAAATTATGGGAAACAAAATAATAAAGCTCGGAATTATCGGGACAAATTTTATTTCGGATTGGATGTGCGATGTTGTTGCCGTTTCAAGCGGAATCGTAAATCACGCGATTTATTCACGAACTTACGAGCATGGTGAAGCATTTGCCGCACGTCATGAAATCCCATTTGTATATACGGATTATAAGGAGTTTTTGTCGTCGGATTTGGATGCGGTATATGTGGCAAGTCCCAACGCGATGCATTACTCTCAGGCGAGGGCTGCTATTGAACACGGGAAGCATGTTATTATTGAAAAGCCAGCTTGTCTTAATGAGTTGGAGTTTCGTAGCCTTGAAGCCTGTGCAAAAGAAAAGGGCGTTGTAATTCTTGAGGCAATGCGTCCCGCACATGATCCGGTAATGGGGATAATTAGCGAGGCTATTGCGGAACTTGGTACGATTCGACGCGCGACACTTGAGTTTTGTCAGTATTCTTCAAGGTATGACCGATTCAAGTCAGGTGTTGTTATGAATGCATTTGACCCGAAACTCGGCAATGCTGCTCTTATGGATGTCGGGGTATATCCAATGCATTGCTGTACATTGCTTTTCGGAGCACCTCGAAAGCTTATTGCTAATTCAATTAAGCTTTCGAATGGAATGGAGGGGCTCGGATGTGTGCTGATGGATTACGGTACCCATCAGGTAGAGATTCTGTATTCAAAGATTACAGAATCACATAATCCATCGATAATAACCGGAGAGGATGGCTGTGTAACGATAGGAAAGCTTTCAACTCTTGAAACGGTCGGACTTCACATGCGGGGAAGAGAATACGAATCACTCATAGAAAATCGCCCCGAAAACAATATGCTTTACGAAATAGCGGATTTTGTCAGCGCGATAAACGGTGAGAAAGATTTGATTTCGTATAATCGAATCACAAGAATTACGCTTGGGTTAATGGATGAAGTGCGTGTTCAGGCTGGAATTGTATTCCCTACCGAGATGAAGCGTTGATTTGCGTGCAAAAATGAATTGGTTTGGAGATATAAGTGATTACTGAATTCTACAAAAGAATAGGAGAATCTTCGCCTGCCGCAGTTGTGATTATTTCCGTTTCTCTGATGCTTTTTCTTGGATTTGCAATGACAAGGCTTACAAAGATCATCAGACTTCCGAATGTCACTGCGTATATTTTGACGGGCATATTGATAGGACCGTATTGCTTCCGCCTTGTGCCTGAGAGTGTTATAGACGGAATGGATTTCATGTCTGATATTGCGTTGGCTTTTATAGCTTTTACGGCAGGGGAGTTCTTTCGATTTTCTATAATTAAGAAGAACGGTGCGCGTGTTGTAATTGTTACGTTGTTTGAGGCATTTATGGCATCGGCAATTGTGTTCTTTTTGAGCTTTTTCATCCTGCACCTTAATTTTGCGATTTCCGTAGTTCTTGCGGCGCTTGCAACAGTAACCGCACCCGCCTCCACTATGATGACCATACGTCAGACGGGAGCGAAAGGGGATTTTGTAAACACCCTTCTTCAGGTTATTGCGTTAGATGATATAATCGGTCTTATGGCGTACAGTGTTGCTGTTTCGTTTGCGCTGTCATATATAAATACCGAAAGTGCCGCGACTGCTTCAAGCATTTTGCAGCCTCTTCTTGTCAACACAGTTGTTTTGCTTCTTGGGGGGATATTCGGATTTTTTATGAAACTTATGCTTTCGGCGAAGCGTTCAAAGGACAATCGTCTTATTGTGTCGATTGCATTTCTTTTTGCATTTTGCGGAATCTGTGCTCTGCTTGATATATCTCCCTTGCTCGGATGTATGTCGATGGGGATGGTTTACATAAATATTACCGATGATGATAAGCTCTTCAAGCAGATTAATTATTTCAGCCCACCTATTATGCTTTTGTTTTTCGTGAGGTCAGGGCTTTGCTTCGACCTTGCTTCGCTTACGGATTCATCGGCAACAGTGGGTGAGGCACCATTGATTGTCATAGGAGTGGTGTATTTTGTATTTCGCATCATCGGAAAATATGCGGGAGCTTTTTTAGGGTGTGTTGCGGCGAGAAAGCCGAAAGAAGTGAGGAACTACCTTGGGATGGGACTTATACCGCAGGCGGGAGTTGCGATAGGACTTGCGGCAATCGGTGCAAGAACTATCGGAGGCGAAATCGGAAATGCATTGCAAACGGTTATTCTCACATCAAGTATTCTGAATGAAATAGTAGGTCCCATATGTGCTAAATCTGCCTTGTATTTATCCGGTTCTTATTCTACTAAGCTTGAGGATATCGTTTCGGTGGAATCAGATAAAGAAGAAAAACCAAAGAATGAGGTTGAGATTTTGATTGAGAGAATACAGAAAATTCGCTCGGAGCTTCCGGAGCACAGCATACCGTCACCTGAAGAACAGGCATTCACAGAAGCGGCTGAGATGCAGTATGAATACATATACCCCACGCGACGCAGGAAAAATTTCGGCAGAAGATAATCGGAGGAAACATGAATATGTATATAGATCCACTCATAAAGCTTCTCGGAATAGAGGCTCAGGAGCTCGGAATAGTCACGATTTTTTTCAGAATAGCATTGTCGGTTATTTTTGCCGCGATAATCGGGTGCGAACGCTCAAGTAAAAGACATGCGGCGGGACTGCGCACGTTTATTGTTGTATCTCTCGCTTCTGCAATGCTGATGTTGCTTGATATATATTTGGGAAAACAGTCTGACGGGGGGGTGTATGTTCTCTCCTGTGCGGGCGTGATAGGAATTGCGATTATTACAGTCAATTCGATTTTGTACAGCTCGCGCAATCAGATTAAGGGGCTTACCACATCTGTGGGACTTTGGGCGTGTGCTATACTCGGTCTCTCGATAGGAGCCGGTTTTTACACGGTTACATGTATTTCGTTTCTTGCAATGCTGTGCAGTTTATCTTTGTTTCCGAAAATTGAAAGGTATTTGAAGAACCGCTCAAATCACTTTGAGATACATTTGGAGCTTAAAAATGCCGCATTTTTGCAGGATTTTGTTACTACAATCAGGAGACTTGGGCTAAGAATTGATGATATTGAGTCAAATCCCGCTTACATAAATTCCGGACTGAGCGTGTACTCGATATCAATATCAATAGACAGCAATGAGTTGAAGAAATATAAAACTCACAGCGAAATAATCAAAGCGCTGTCATCTCTTGAATACATATACTACATAGAAGAAATGAGATAATCCCAAAACTCTCTCACGTCAGCTTAAAATGCGGCGAGAGAGTTTTTTATTTATCCTATTGACAACAGCTTTACATTATGCTACAACAAAGACAAAGACAAAGACAAAATGTCTTAAGTTGGAGAAATATATGCAAACAAAAAAACAAGGCATGATGTCGGAATTGCACATGACAGACTGTCTGATGCGGAATTTGACATAATGCACGTACTTTGGCACAGTGATGTGGCA
>JAZODB010000021.1:0-4085 GCA_045596785.1 Eubacteriales bacterium | reverse complement strand
TATTTTAAGTTTACTTTGTGTTATTATGTGTCAAGTATACTTAAATTAAGTACACATTTTTTTGGAAATGGTGTTTTATGAAAATTGCAGTAATAGGTTCGAGAGATTTGGAAATTAACAACATCGGGGAGTATATACCTGAGGGAACTGTCGAAATTGTATCCGGAGGGGCATGTGGAGTTGATGCTTGTGCAAGGATATTTGCACAAAAAAATAAATTGCGTATTACTGAATTTCTACCGGAATATAAAAAATACGGAAGAATAGCACCGATTATCAGAAATCGAAAGATTATAGAATATTCGGATTGCGTTATTGCATTTTGGAATGGAAAATCGCGTGGGACCAAATATGTTATAGACGAGTGCCGTAAAAAAGGAAAACGAGTAGACGTTTTTATTTTAAATGAAGATAAATAGTTATTTTTACTATTGCGTTTTTATGATAAAAATGATAAAATTAATATGGAAATATTGTGATAAAAAGAGGTTTTCTGTGTTTCTGAAAAAAATATTCATAATCACCGGGGTGCTGATTTGTTCCATAATGTTGGCTGTGTGCGTTGGTGCGGAGGCGGATTATAGGAGCTTCGAAATAATTTCGGAAAGCTTTTACAGTAAGGAGCTGTTGTGCGACGGAAATGAACGCACATATTCGCAGGCGAATAACGGTGCCTCATTTACTGTAACGCGGGATGACGGAATATCTTCGCTATATGTTGTATTTGATCGTATTCCGGGTGAATGGCAAATTACAGATATTGATTCGGGAAAAACGGTAATCTGCGGAACAAACGATTTTCTTCATGAATTTGCTGATATAAACGGATTTTTTGGGTATACTCCGAAATCGTTGAGATGCGATTTTCCAAGCGGTGCTTCCATTGATGAAATTTACGCTTTCTCAAGCGGAGAGCTTCCGGATTGGGTTCAAGTATGGGAAGCTCCTTGCGATAATGCAGATTTGCTTTTAATTTCTTCTCATTCCGATGACGAACAGCTTTTTTTTGCCGGTATACTTCCGTATTATGCGGGTGAGCGTGGACTTGAGGTGCAGGTAGTTTATTTGGTTAGCCATTTTGATACCCATGAACGTCCGCACGAACAGCTTGACGGACTTTGGACGGTTGGGGTGAAAAATTATCCGATAATATCTGATTTCCCCGACCTTTATTCTGAATCATTCGAGGGAGCAATTTCTGCTTTTTCGAATCATGGATACACTTACGATGATTTTTGCGAATATATAACGTGGAGCATAAGGCGTTTTAAACCTCTGGTTGTTGTTTCTCATGACATAAACGGAGAATACGGGCACGGTACACATATTCTTTGTACCTCAGCACTTCGCGATTCCTTGAATTTTGCATCGGATTCGCAGTGTTTTCCCGAAAGTGCTGCTGAGTATGGTACATGGGAGGTGAAAAAAACTTATCTCCATCTTTATCCTGAAAACGCAATTGTGTTGAATTTTGACGAGCCGCTTATGGCATTTAATGGCAAAACTGCATTCGAGGTCACGCAGGAGGGATTTGCTCACCACAAATCACAGCATTGGACATGGTTTTACAAATGGATTTACGGCACTGCCGAGGCACCTATAACAAAAGCATCACAGATTTCAACCTATTCTCCTTGCCTTTACGGAATTTACAAAACCACAGTCGGCAATGATGTTATAGGAGGAGATTTCTTCGAAAATATCAAAACTTACGGTGAAATTGCAGCTGAAAAAGCGGCAGAAGAGGAGAGACTGGCTGAGGAATCTCGGCGGGCAGAATCGGAATCCTTGCTTGAAGAATCACGTCGTCTTGATGCGGAAAAAAATTCCAATGAGGCAGAGAGTGATTTTTCGCCGGATGATGGCAGTACAGATGACAAAAAGGCAGATGTGGAACTTATATTTGTTTGCATATTCGGTGTCGGAATTATAATGTCATTTGTAGTAATTGCTTTGTCACGAGAATTTAGCGTAAGAAGAAAATAAAGTGCACGTAATATGGAGTAAAAAATGTATAATAATGTTACCGTTGTAATACCGTCGTATAAACCGGATGAAAAGCTTATATCAACCATCATAGGAGTACGTGAAGCGGGATTTTCGGATATAATAGTGGTGGATGATGGCGGAGGTGAAAAATATGCCGATTATTTTGCGAGGGCGGAGGGGGAGTACGGGTGTACGGTTCTTCGCCATGAAGTGAACAAAGGTAAGGGCGCTGCACTGAAAACAGCGTTCAGGTATTATGCCGAAAGACGTACCGAGTCAGAGGGACTTGTTACGGCAGATGCTGACGGACAACACCTTCCGAATGAAATAGCCTCGGTAGCTTCCGCTATGATTGAATCCGGTAGTGTTGTTCTCGGAAGCCGAGATTTTTCATTGCCCGATGTTCCGTCAAGAAGCAAGACCGGAAACAGGATTACTTCTGCTGTTTTCAGGATTTTCTTCGGAATGAAAATAGGGGACACACAGACGGGTTTGAGAGCAATTCCGAGAAAATATGTTGAAGTATTGTCTCACGCAGACGGAGATAGATACGAATACGAAACTCACATGCTTTTCCTTATCAAACAGGAACATATTCCTTTTGAAGAACGTCAAATTTCGACAGTTTACATTGATGGGAACAGCTCGTCGCATTTTCGGGTTTTTCATGACAGCGTGAGAATTTATTCACTTTTGTTGAAATTCTTGTTAAGCTCGGTTATATCCGCTTTTATTGACATTTCTTTATTCTGTGTTTTTGTTGGATTTCTTAAATTGGATGAAGCAATGTTTGCGGGATTTGTGGCTTCGGCGTTAGCAGCTCGCTTATTTTCATCGCTTGTAAATTATTTCATTAACTCAAACGCGGTTTTTCCGCGTAGTATGAGTATCGGAACTTTTTTGAAGTATTATTTGACTGCAATACTATTTGCCGCTGTATCTTCAGTGCTTGTGGGGGTATATGGCGTTATTATCGATAACATTGCGATGGTAGTTTTGCTTAAGGCTTTGTCCGATTTGCTGTTTTTTGGGTATAGCTTCCGAATCCAGCACAACAGAGTATTTGTTCGAAAAAAGACCGATGAGAGAAAGGCAGCATCATGAATTTTCTTAACAGCTATGAGATTCCGATTCTCGATTTCATATCGGAGCATACCAAATGCAATTTTCTCGATACGGTTTTGCCGTATATTACGAGTCTTGCCGATGCCGGTATTTTTTGGATTATACTTGCGGCAGTTCTCTTGATTTTCAAGAAAACGAGAAAAGCGGGATTCATGATGGGTTTAGCGCTTATTATGGGACTTGTTGTGGGAAATATGACTATGAAACCGCTTATTGCAAGAATACGTCCGTATGACGTTAATCCTGATGCGGTACTTTTGATTGAACGGTTGCACGACTACTCTTTTCCGTCGGGTCATACTCTTGCTTCGTTTGAGGGTGCCGGTGTTTTGATGCTTACTCATAGAAAAACAATGGGGTATGCTGCTCTTATTCTTGCAATAATTATAGCGTTCTCAAGAATGTATCTTTATGTTCACTATCCGACAGATGTGCTTGCAGGTATAATACTCGGCCTGTTATTTGCAATATTGTCGTATAAAATTGTGGAATATTTGTACAGTATTTATAAAAATAAAAAAGAGGCTGTATTAAAATAAACAGCAGCCTTAGAGGTTAAATATATGCAAAAAAAGAAAAAGACAAGCGCATTTAAGTATGGATACTTCGTATATCTTTGCGCATTAATAGTTTTATCGCTGTTTTCGATTGTTTATGTGAAAACACTTCTTAATAATTACGAGGATTCACAGCCTGAGCGTCTTGTTGAGTCAAAGGTTGATTCAATGATTACATCGGCACGTAACGGCACTCTTTGGGAAAGCTATGCTTTCCCGAGTGTTGAATACAGTGAGTTCGATAAAAATACAGATTTAAGACAGCTTTATACGGATGCTCTGGCATATGGCGATGTAACTTATACAGTTAAACAGGGAGCACACACGGAAAACGGCATTGTTTACAACGTAGTCGGAGAAGACCATGTTATGGCAGAGATAGCACTTACGGCAATAGGGGAAAGTCGGATCGTA
>JAZODB010000020.1:0-6568 GCA_045596785.1 Eubacteriales bacterium | reverse complement strand
CACGAAAATGCAATGGAGCATCTTGGGTTATAAATCCTATCTTAATTAAATATTTCAAATTCAATCGAATATTCTTCGGAGGTATAATAAATGCTGAATACTATTGTTCCGACTGTTAATCAGCTCATAAATATGTTTTTCTTCGTGATTGTCGGATTTGTAATGCGGAGAAGAAAAATCGGCGGAGAAGGTGTTGGTACAACTCTCTCAACTTTGCTTGTGAATATCTTTATGCCTGCACTTACTTTTTCGTCTTTCTCGGAAAACTTCAGGCTCAAAGAGCTTTCCGAAAACATGGCTTTTTTTGTAGCAGGAGTAATTGCTCTTGCGGCTACATTTCCTGTTGCAAAAATTCTTGCGGAAAAATTCGGAAAAACAAGTCAGGAGAAAGATATATACATATACAGCTTTCTGATTCCAAACCTCGGATATATGGGGATTCCGCTTATTGAAGCGGTTTACGGAAACAGAATGTTGTTCTATATGATGGTTTTTACTATTCCGTATAATATTGTAATTTATACATACGGCTTATATATTTTAAATCCCAATCGAAAATTTTCACTTAAAAAAATCTTAAGTCCGAGTTTTATTGCAATGATTCTCGGAATTATTGCAGGAATTGCGGAAATAAAATTGCCGACAGCCGCATTGTCGATTATTAATTCGGCTAAGGGCGGAATGGCAATTTCGGCAATGATATTGACGGGATTTGTACTTGCCGCAACCGATATAAAGCCTTTGTTTAGAGATTTTAAGCTTTATCTTGCGGCAATTATCAGGGGCTTGGCAATTTCCATGGCAGCACTTGGGATTTGTCTTTTGTTTAAAGTTGATACAAGAATTATGGTTGTTATGTGCGCGACTCTTGCTATGCCAATGGGACTTAACAGCATTGTTTTCCCGGAAGCATACGGAGGAGACGGACTGACCGGAGCAAAAACATCGTTCATGTCAAATGTACTGTCAATTGTTACTATTCCCATTGTGTTTTTTGTATTGGGGTTATTTCAAATTTAAAAATAATATTTTTCCTGGAGGGAAAAATGACTGCACCCACAAACGGCAGATTGCTCAGAAGCTATGCCCAAGGAAAGACATGGAATGATGACGTGATTTGTATGCACTTTGATGATGAAAATATCACTTGCTACAAACAGCGTATGTGTCAGCTTGATGACGGCAGAATTGTAGTTATCGGTTGGAATGAGAATACAAAAACGGGCGAACTGATGAATAATCATTACACTGTTTCAAGCGATAACGGAAAGACTTTTTCAGCTCCGATGAATACATCCATACATGGTCAGGCTTCTTCCGTTTGTGCGCGCAATAGGCTGTAATCGTTTGCTTGCTTTGCATGCGCTCAGGAGAGATACAGATAAGCCCGGTGTGTAGAACTGTCTGATGACTGTAAATGGAATATTGTCGAAAAAGAGCTTTTGTGGGAGCCTCAGGTTGCTATGAGCGCTGATAAAAATATGGCGAACATATTTGCATTTTTGAAATTCGGTCAGTATAAAACCTTATGTGCAAGAATTGAGCTTTAAACTAAGATAAAAAATAAAATCACCTCGTGAGCATTGTTTTGCGAGGTGATTTTATTTTTTTAGCAAAATTAAAGTAGTGCCGCACACGCTGCGGGAGTGAATTTTATAGCCGTTGTCGCATCTCTCAGATGCACGCATAAAGAATATTTCTGATGCGCGGCGAAATATACGCCTCCTGATCGTTGAGCATGTGCTGGGTGTAGACCAAGGCGAGACGATTGTCAGGGTCGAATATAACCCATACTCCTGCGGCGCCTCCCCATCCAAACTCTCCGACGGGACTGAGTGCACCTGCGTCTGCCGGCGAAATCATAGTTCTGACTCCGTATCCATAACCGTAGCCTTTAAGCTGCTCCCAAGAGAAATCCTTTTGCAGCTGTTCCGATGTGAGTGTATTTGTACGCCAAAGGTTTATTGTATTGCGTGATATGTAACGGTAGCCGTTTTTCGCTGTGCCACCTTCTGCAATGCAAGATGCAAATTTCATGTAGTCTGAACAGCTTGTCACCACTCCTGCACCGCCTGAATCGTACTCACTTCCGAGTATGTGTCCACAGGTATTTTGAGTGGGGATATACTTGCCGAGGTCATCGCGGTAATTATACTGAACAGCCATTCTATGCATTTTCTCCTGTGACGGCAGATTATAACATGAATCGGTCATTCCGAGCGGCTCAAACAGCACTTCTTTTGCGTAGTCGCGAAGACGTTTTCCTGATACCACTTCGATGAACGCTCCGAGAACATCATGGCACAAGCTGTAATTCCATTTTGTTCCGGGTTCAAACAACAGAGAAGATTTTGCAATAGCCTTAGCTACATCGACAGTGCCGCATTTGTTATCGGTTGTGCGTCGAAGTTCATTTATTGCGGGAGTGTTGAAATTATAGTCGAACCCCGCTGTCATGTTAAAAAGATGCTTGATAAGTATGGGATTTTTTGCAGGAATGAGTTCTTCTTTACCATCTACAACCGCACGTACATTCATATCACGAAATTCAGGTATATATTCGCAGAGCGGGTCGTTCATTGTAAAGAGTCCCGATTCATGGAGTCGCAGAGCTAAGCTTGTTGTTATCGGCTTTGAAGCAGACCAAAAATAATAAAGCTCGTCACCGCACATTTTACGGCACTTTTCAACATCGGCATAACCTGTCATATAGCGGTATACCTCATTGCCATCTTTGTAAACTATGCAGTCGTTTCCCGGGATTCTCCACGAAACAAGTCTTTCTTGAAACTCTCGAAGCCTGTGAAAATTCATTTTCATACTCCTTTGTCATGTTACTGATCAATGTAGTAGATTTCCATATCGTAATGATATCCTATAAATGCAAAATCCGCAAGCTGAGGGTTGTCGTGGCTTATCCATATGTCGACTTCCCAACCGTCAACGAGAGAGCCTGTATCTGCCGCAATTCTTTTACCAAAGTCATACTTATCGTTTTTTACATACAGAATTGTTCCGAGCGGTATGTAGTTTGGATCAACCGCAATGACGGTTTCATCAGCATCTATACCGATATATGTAATACCTTCAATATCGTAATATGTAGCCGGGACAACACGTCTGTGAGAGTATGTATACGTAATTCCATCGTTTCCGACGAACGAACCGCCGGTGCCGTATTCGTATTTTTCGGTTACGGGCCATTTGGTGATTTGTTCGGAAATATAAGTTCTGTTGACTTCCACACCGTTGATATACTCGACATTGTAAAGGGTTTCTTTCATGCCGTTTTCACCGTACGATATGAAATTTGTTGTGCCGCGCGGAATAAAATCAGTATTGATTTGTTCGCTTTCATACGGGATATCTTCGGTGACAGTTACATTGACATATTGAACCTTGTCTATATCTATTATTGTGTCTGCTGCAATCACAAAATCATTGTCAACGGAAGGTCTGTCGGTTTCCGACAGCTCACAGCCTGCCAATGAAAGAAGCTCACCGAATGTTATTTTTTCGGTAATTATGCTTATATCTTCATTTTCAAAAAAGTTAAGAGTGACATTGTACTTTTTATTTTCCGGTTCGGATTTGTTTGCACTGTCAGAATTTTGCGTATCATTATTTGATTCGGATTGCTCAAATTGTTCTGTTTCAATAGGATGCTCGGGAGTTTTTGATTCGACTGTAAGTATAGACTGCGGATCAATATTATCTGTCATGCTGTAATCCGCGAATCGACTTTTCTTATCATTATTGTTATAAACGGTGTTTATAACAATAATGGAAAAAATCATAAAGATTATAGCAAAAATTGCAGTAGAAAGAGTCAGGATAAATGTGCTTCCGATTTTCGAATGGTCCGCAATACTCTGCGATATACCCGCAGTATCTTTGCGTTCAAGCAACGAACTGTCGTTTTCGGGGCTTTGTTGATTCATTCTTGTGCGAATCGGAGCTGCCGTTGTAACTTTTGAATGTCGCTCTCCTGTGATTCTTTCAGCGACATATGCGATGTCATCTTCGTCGATAATTTCCGTTTCTTCTGTTACTTCGATATTATTGTCGGAATCCTCGGTTTCGGTTTCTTCTTCCGTTAAATCTATTGCTTTTTCGTCATTCGGAGAATCACACAAATCTGACGGCTGAATATTTATTTCGTCATTTATTTGGGATTCTGTATCAGTGGGACATAGAACTGTTTCTTCATTATTAACGGTTTCTTCTGGATTAACTGATTCTTTATCCGTGGGGGGGGTAATAATATCCTTTTCGTTCACTTAAATCTTCCTTTCTTCTATAATTTATACGTACACGTATGTACAAACACTTATCTTAATTATACCATAGTTGAAATTAAATATCAATAGTATGTTTGTGTATATTGTGAATTCTGTGTTTATTGCCGAACAAAGCCAAGGTGAATATTATCGAATAACCCGTTTGACTTGATTTATGTCATATAAAAAAGTACGGCAAAATCCGATGTTTTCCTCCATGCTAAAATTTTGCAATAAAGAGAGAAATCATGGTTTTACCGTATATTTTCGTTTATATTTATATATTATGCAAATGGGTCGAGCAGTTTCTTCTTTCCTATAAACAATCCTCTCATGCAGTAACGCGTGACAAATGGGTCTTCGCATATTGAAATCTGGTCTTCTACAAACTTTTCGAATGCTTCATCGTCAAAGCCGGCAATTTCGCCTGAAGAATCATTCACCATACTGTAAGTAGCGGCTACGGTTTGAATGTCAATTCCGTATTCACGAGATATATCAGCCATTTCATCAAGATTCATTCCGTAGAATTTATCGAAAGCATGTGTTTTTTCGACCGCGGCAAGACGACGGAATGCTTTCATCTTTTCATTTGCATCTATGGCTTTGTAAGCATAGAAATACTGCCCGAAATTCATTGCTATCGGAGTCATATATGTAAATGCGAGATAACCGTCGGGTGCCAATACACGCATTGATTCACGTACAAAAACTTCTCGTTCAGCTTTTGTCTGCATGTGATATACTGAACCGAGTGAAATAACTACATCAAAGCTGTCATTTTCAAACATCGAAAGTTCTGAAGGAGTGGTTGCGACAATATCGTTTAGAAGAGAAGCTCTTGTGTCGTTTTTCAGTATGTTTACATTGCTTTCGTTTTCATCTGCAACAGTAACGCTGTATCCGTTTTCGGCGAATTTGAAAGCGTATTTACCGTCTCCGGAACAAGTATTAAGAAGTCGACCGCTTTTAGGCAGATATTTATCAAACAAGCTTTCGATAATTCTTGTTTCAACTTCATTAAGTCGGTTGGCGGTATCTTTTGGGTTAAAAAAACCATAGTACTCAAATGCATCCATGTCTGTATCTCCGTTTAAATATCGTACAGCTGTTTTTATATCTGTCGCGATTATTATATTTTTATTTTTTCAGCGAAATTTTCCTATTTACATCATATCACATAAAAAGGGCAGTGTCAAGAGAAATTGGAATATTTATTGGGACTTTCACAAAAAACTGTTATTTTTAACGTTTTTTTGTCTAAATGAACACCGTTTTTGTTCACAATTATAACATTATATCGTGTTATCTTATATGATTACATAAAATAAATGCAGACAAATATTTGTCTGCATTTATTTGCAAGTATAAATTATTCTTATTGCTAAAATCAACCGAGTTTTGCTGTGTTGACTTTTATGCCGGGACCCATCGTAGAAGCTATAACGCAGCTCTTGATGTACTGACCTTTAGCTGCAGCGGGACGTGCTTTGATTACAGCACCAACGAGAGTGTTGAAGTTTTCGGAAAGTTTTTCGGGACCGAAAGAAGCTTTTCCGATAGGACAGTGGATGATGTTTGTTTTGTCAAGACGGTATTCGATTTTACCGGCTTTAGCTTCATTTACAGCTTTAGCAACATCCATTGTAACTGTACCTGCCTTCGGGTTCGGCATGAGACCCTTAGGACCGAGAACACGACCGAGACGACCGATTACACCCATCATGTCGGGAGTAGCGATAACAACGTCAAATTCGAACCAGTTTTCTTTCTGGATTTTTTCAACGAGATCTGTATCGCCTACATATTCAGCTCCTGCTTCTTTAGCTTCGTTTGCGCGATCGCCCTTAGCAAAGACGAGAACGCGAACTTTTTTACCTGTACCGTGGGGAAGAACGACAGCACCGCGGACCTGTTGGTCTGCATGACGTGAGTCAACGCCCAAACGAACGTGTACTTCGATAGTTTCGTCAAATTTTGCTTTTGATGTTTTACATACGAGGTCCATAGCTTCTGTGGAATCGTATATTTTGGATTTTTCAATCAGCTTTTGGCTGTCTGTGTATTTTTTGCTTTTAAACATTACCTACGCCCTCCTCAGTCTTCAACGACAACACCCATTGAACGGGCGGTGCCTGCAATCATTCTCATAGCTGCTTCGACGGAGCCTGCGTTGAGGTCCTTCATCTTTGTTTCTGCGATCTGGCGAACCTGATCCTTCTTGATTGTAGCAACCTTTGCCTTGTTAGGTGTGGCGGACGCTGTTTCAATACCGCAAGCCTTTTTGA
>JAZODB010000019.1:0-2823 GCA_045596785.1 Eubacteriales bacterium | reverse complement strand
CGGCCCTTCTATTATATAAGCATGAGCGCTTTTCCCATTTGCAAAATCCGAAGACAAAGTATTTTTCAGAAGTTCGTTTCCTATCAGTGACGGGAATATTTCCTTGTCATGGATTTTCATGCTTTAAAATACCGCACCTTCGATTAAAATTTAATATGTACTTATTATTATAGCATAAAACACTTTTGTTTGTCAAATCTTAAATACATAAGAATACTATAATCGGTGGGGAATTAAAGTGGAAAAATTTGCAAAAAAACATTACTTGGGTATAATTATTGCGGCGGCATTTTTTATCTGCACTACAATTGCACTGTCGATTTTTATTTATTTTGATTTTTCTTCCGAGCGTGAATTAAACGACTATACAAACTATCTCAATCACACAGAAATGAGAAATGCTGCAAGAAAATTTATCGATTCGACAGAAGAGGAAGATAAGCTTGGGGCATATCACAATGCCTCGATGGCAGCGGTTTATGCATCGCGATACGGTGATACGGATACGTCGGCTTTTTTTGTGAAAATAGCAGATAGAGTAAAAAATGAAGATATTGTTTGGAGTGAAATTGCAGATGAGGTTTTATATTTTGTTGATACAGGCAAGCTCCCTGAAAAAATAAAAACGGCGGATAATCTGCAGGAAAGTGACGAGAAGTCTCGCCGAGAAGAGGTGTCACAGCTTATTTACGGCTATAAATTCGCGTCTGCACAAAAAACCGCTAACGAGATTTTCGGTCTGAACGGAGTTCTTTCGGGGGTTACAAAAAGCACAAACGGAGAGTTGATTTTTTCCTGCAAAAACGCATATGTAATAATAGACGCGATAAGCGGCAATCCTATTCAAGCGGCAATTTCGGTTCCTATGGGAGTACCGATACTCAGTCAAGGGGAGTGTGTAAATTTGTCGAGAAAATTTCTTTATGAGTTTTTTACAAATGAGATTGCATCATCCGCCGTGGTTTGCGATGTATACCCTGACGAGAGCGGAGCATATGAGATAGTATATACTTGTCGTGATATAAAAATGTTCATTTCGGTAAAGCGAGATACCGGAAAAATAGTACGTTTTATTTTGTCGCGGTAAAAATGACAAACGGTAGATATCATTTTTTGTATCTACCGTTTATGTTATGTTTATTTCAGCAAGGTGTACCCCACGTATTAAGTAAAAAATCTATTGATTTCTTAATTGCTTTTTCTTGATTTACGAGTCCGAAGTGCTCTATTGTCAAAAAACCATTGTATTTGGCGGACCTCTGTCTTTACAGTGAACATGAACTATTCGAGATTTAAGCTCATTGAGTGAATCGAGGATGTTTTCGTTACAATAGCTGCTGTACTGCGATTTATATAGAAGCGCAGCAGCTATTGATGTTATTTTTTATAAAAAACAAATCCGAACCATTCGCTTGATACGAAATAGTTCGGATTTGTCTTGTTTGGTGACCCGTGGGAGAATCGAACTCCCGTTACTGCCGTGAAAGGGCGGTGTCTTAACCTCTTGACCAACGGGCCTAAAAAAATTCAGCGGTATCTTGGTGACCCGTGGGAGAATCGAACTCCCGTTACTGCCGTGAAAGGGCGGTGTCTTAACCTCTTGACCAACGGGCCGTATACTGCTGAATTTTTTATGGTAGCGGAAGTTGGACTTGAACCCACGACCTATCGGGTATGAACCGATTGCTCTAGCCAGCTGAGCTATTCCGCCATCTTTATTAATATGGTGTGAACAAACTGAGAACATTTGTCGTGCTCAATTGTCACGATGATATTATATCACAGCGGATGTTATTTGTCAACACTTTTTTTCTTTTTTTCTGCATTTTTTATTTTATTCATATTCGAATCCGATTATTTCAGACAGCACTTCAAGTATTCTGAATCGGACTTTCCATGCGCTTCCTTTTCCTGTTATAATTCTGTATTCGCGCGGAGTGAAGCCGACAGCAGCATATTCGTTTTCGTTTTTTGCAAATCCCATGCATACAGACGGAAATAGCACGCACCACCAATTTTTTCCTTCTCCATCTCCGAGGATTATTTTGAGCGAATTATATTCTCCGGCAGGAAGGGTTGCATCTCCGTAATTTCGGCGAGGATACTTTTCAACTCCGAGCTCCATTGTTACTTTGCAGACAGAACCGTTTTTTATAACACAGTTCTCGGCGGTTTCGATTATTTTACTCTCCATATCCGCGATTGTGCTGTATGCTTCGTCGAAGGATGTGCAATTTTCAATTTCATCCGATACGCACGAAAGAACAGCATCACGTACCTTGAGTTTCAGCTCTTGAGCTTTTGGAGAATCCGACTCGGCTATCACATGCAGTCTGAGAACATTGTTATAAATTTCAGTTTCGCCCATGCAAGGAATGACGGACAATATTGCCATTGCGGCAAGAACAGATGATGTAAAGCTGACAAGAAATTTCATATAACCTCACGAAAATGTAAATGTATCTTATCATTTACAGATATACGTGATATTATACGTTAATTGCAAATTTATTTTTGTATTTTAATTTTAAAGTAAAAGAGCCTTCTGTAAGCTTAGACTGAAGACTCTTAGATATTAAATTGGAATTAACCTCCGAGGTACGCTTTGCGCACTCTGTCGCTCTTTTCGAGTTCTTCGCCTGTTCCCGACAAAGCAATTTCGCCTGTTTCAAGAACATACGCGCGGTCTGCAATCGAAAGAGCTTTTTTAGCATTCTGCTCAACCAGAAGAACTGTTGTACCGTCAGCAGAAACCTCTTTGATAATCTGGAATATCTCAGACACAAGAATCGGAGAAAGTCCCATCGAAGGCTCATCCATAAG
>JAZODB010000018.1:0-8777 GCA_045596785.1 Eubacteriales bacterium | reverse complement strand
CTTCATCTTCATCGCAATCACAGCAATCGTCGCAGTCGCAGCAGTCGCAACAGTCGTCATCCTCATCGCAGTCACATTCATCGTCATAAATCAGTTCCTCAACAGCGCCGAGATCCTCATCGATTTCCTCGATGTACTCGTTTGCTGTTTCAAGCTTATCATTAAGATCCTCGATTTCACCTGCCATTTGCTCGACAAGCTCAGCAAGAGCCGCTATGATTTTTCCCTCAGGTGTGCTCTTGTTAAGCTCAACGCCGTCAATCAAGCCTTTGATGTATGCGCTGTATTCTTTTGTTGTCATAATAATAATCCTCTCTCTATTGATTAAGGCTACTCAAACGGGCAGCCTTAATCATATTATTAACTTATGCTCTTTCGAGATATTCGGAAGTACGTGTATCAATTCTGATAACGTCGCCGGTATTGATGAAAAGCGGAACTCTGATAGTAGCTCCGGTTTCAACGGTAGCGGTTTTGGAAGCACCTGTGGCTGTATCTCCTCTTACGCCGGGCTCGCAGTCAGTAATAGCGAGTTCGACAAACATAGGAGGCTCAACAGAGAAAGGCTTTTCCTGATAAGAGTGAATCTTGCAAATCATTTCTTCCTTGACAAATTTGAAGTTGTCACCGATAAGATCCTTTCCTATCGGCACCTGTTCGTATGAATCAAGATCCATAAAGTAGTAAAGATCGCCGTCATTGTACAGATACTGCATATCCCTACGCTCTATTCTTGCATCATTGTACTTGTCAGTGGGGGAGAATGTTTTTTCAACCACGGAACCTGTGATGACGTTTCTGAGTTTTGTACGAACGAAAGCCGCTCCTTTTCCGGGTTTTACATGCTGGAATTCAATAACCTGCATGACCTGTCCGTCCATGTCAAAAGTAACGCCGTTTTTAAAATCGCCTGCTACAACCATAATAGTATTTACTCCGCAGACAGCGGAATAAGCTCCTTTCAATGATAAAAAAATGGTATAAATTATATTACACTATATTTTATACCATTTTTCACTTTTTTTCAAGGGGGTAACGCTATATTTTTTGAGATTACAATAAAAATACTCAAAAATTTATTATTTCTTTACAGAACGCTCGATAAATTTTACGATTTCGACTATCGGAATCACGCACAGACCGAGTGCTATTGCGGTAATATACTCACGGAACGCAACTTCGGTAAACTGGAATGCGCTTGCAAGGAACGGAATTTCGCAAACCGCTGTGGTAAGGACAAGGCTTGCCACTGCTGCAATATTGAGAGTCATATTCATACCTTTGAGTCGGAGCAGGCTCTTTCTCTGTGAACGCATGTTAAAGCTATGGAATATTTCAGCCATTGAAAGTGTAAGGAACGCCATTGTAATACCGTGAGAGCTTTCAGCGAACGCGAATGTACCGAATTCAAAGAAATGTCCAATACCGAAGCTTACAAGTACAAGAATTGACACAAGAATACCCTGGTATGCCACATCAAATCCCATGCCGCCGGCGAACACGCCTTCTTTAGAGCTTCTCGGATTACGTTTCATTATATCCGGTTCCGCACGCTCCATGCCGAGGGCAAGAGCCGGGAATGTATCGGTAATAAGGTTTATCCAAAGCAGATGTACGGGCTTCAAAATTGTAAATCCGAGGAGCGTTGCAACGAAAATCGTAATGACCTCACTCATATTGGAGCCGAGGAGGAACTGTATCGCTTTGCGGATATTGTCATAAATACGTCTGCCTTCTTCAACAGCAGAGACGATTGTTGCAAAGTTGTCATCAGCGAGAACCATATCTGCAACATTTTTAGTAACGTCTGTACCCGTAATTCCCATACCGACGCCGATATCGGCAGATTTAATCGACGGAGCATCATTTACACCGTCACCTGTCATCGCAGTAACGTAACCTGCGGCGCGCCACTGATTGACGATTCTCGTTTTGTGTTCGGGCTGAACTCGTGCGTAAACAGAGATATTCATAAATTCAGCCGCAAATTTCTCATCATCCATTTCCGAAAGCTCTGCGCCTGTGATAGCGTACTGCCCTTCGCCTATGATACCAAGCTCTTTTGCAATTGCAACAGCCGTATCACGATGGTCACCGGTAATCATTATTGGTCTGATTCCGGCAGCGCGGCATTCCGCGATTGAAGCCTTAACTTCAGGACGCACGGGGTCTATCATTCCGACAAGTCCAAGGAAGCAGAGGTCACATTCAATATCCTCAGGCTCATATGATGTCGGGGCGGTATCGTACTTTCTTATACCTGCTGCAAGTACTCGGAGAGCTTGATCCGCAAGAGCTTTGTTTGCGGCTGCAAGCTCATTTCTGATTTCATCAGTCATGGGAATCATTTCACCGCCGCGGAGTATATGAGTACATTTTCCGATAACAACGTCAGGAGCACCTGTGGTATGCTGAATAAACCCATCACCATCATGGTGAACCGTAGTCATAAGTTTACGCATAGAGTCGAAAGGAATTTCTCCGACTCTGGGATGCTTTTCCTCAAGCTCATATTTGGGCAAACCGAGTTTAAGAGCAAAGTTTACAACCGCTGTCTGAGTGGGGTCTCCCGTTGATTCGGTCTGACCGGGCGCAAGCTTAGCATCTGTGCAAAGTGTGAAGGACTCGGCAATATACTTCTCGTCCTCACCGTACGACTTAACGACAGTCATTTTGTTCTGTGTGAGTGTACCTGTCTTATCGGAACAGATAACCTGAGCACAGCCGAGTGTTTCAACAGCAGTCAGGTGACGTATAATAGCGTTTTTCTTCGACATTGTTGTAACGCCGATTGAAAGCACAACCGTAACGACTGCTGCAAGTCCTTCCGGAATAGCGGCAACCGCAAGAGAAACCGCAACCATGAATGAATCTATGATTATTTCACCCTTGAATCCATCGCGAATAAGCTGTACACCGAATATCAGAACACAGATTCCGAGAACCATCCATGTGAGTATTTTGGAAAGCTGAGACAACTTAATCTGAAGTGGGGTCGCACCTTCCTCGGCTTTTGTGAGTGCATCTGCAATTTTACCCATTTCGGTATTCATACCGGTTTGGGTAATTACGACAGTTCCGCGACCATAAACCACGGTACTTCCCATGTAAACCATGTTCTTTCTGTCGCCGAGAGGAATATCCTTTTCGCTGTCCTTCAGATTAAGTACATCAATAAATTTATTTACAGGAACCGATTCTCCCGTAAGCGCAGCTTCTTCAATCTTGAGACTCGCGCTCTCGATTATTCTTCCGTCAGCCGGCACCGCATCTCCTGCTTCAAGGAAAACAATATCACCGGGAACGAGGTCTTCACTTTTCACCATGACAACCTCGCCGTCTCGCTGAACCTTCGACATGGCGGCTGACATTTCCTGCAAAGCCTCTATCGCATGCTCGGCTTTATTTTCCTGATATACACCGAGACAAGCGTTTATAATTACAACCGCCAAAATAATGATTACATCGGCAAAGCTCTCGCCCTCAACTACCGCGAGAATACCGGATACGGCTGCCGCCGCAAGTAGAATAATAATCATCGGGTCGGACAGCTGCTTTAAAAAACGCACAAAAATAGAATCTTTTTTTGCTTCTTTAAGCTTGTTCTTCCCATACTCATCAATTCTTTTTCCTGCTTCCTCAGAAGTGAGGCCGTTCGCCGTTGATTTGGTTTCGGCAAACACAGCGGAAATGTCCGATAAATATTCTTTCATCTCAAAAACCTTTCTGCTTTTTCTTATTTATATCCTTGACGTTCAAAAAACGCCGTATGTATTAAGTATACCATAAATTGGTTTCCATATCAACAATTTTTTTATTTTTTTACTGTTTTTGTATATATCGTTCATATGTTTGTTATATTGCTGTTTTTGTCAGATAAAAAAACGAATTTACATTATTTTTTGATTATTTATGTATTCAAAACAGCTCGCATGTATTATGTGCTTGTATTTGCTTCGATTAGTCATGCACTGCCTGTAATTTTCAAAAACCTATCTTATATGATTCTTCCCGCACTGTAAAATTGTCCGGGAACAGACATAAGGTACTCCTCGCGCTCTCCGAAAAAAAGCTGTCTGTCGGAAAGATGAAGCACTTGTTTCGCATGTTCGGATGCCGCTGAATTGTCAACCATAATTACCGCAATACCGTCATCACGGTTTATTCTATCTATTTCAGAGTACATTTCGTCTTTGGACCTGACATCAAGCCCTTGCACAGGCTCATCGAGTATCAGCAGCTTTGACGCTGCACACAATGCCCTCGCAAGCAGCACCTTTTGCTTCTGACCACCTGACAAATCGCCGAAACGTCTCTTTGACAACTCCGATATTCCGAGACGCTCAAGGCTTTCCGCCGCTCTTGCACGTTCGGCTTTTCCGACAAACCATTTTTTCATATTGCAAAGGCATCCCGATAAAACCATATCGATTACAACGGAAGCTCCCCTCATATTCTGCTCCTGCGGCAGGCATCCGAGATTCCGATATCCTAATCCGTTTGCAAATAAAATGTCCCCGCAAATCGGCTTTTCAATACCCATCAAAGTTGAAACAAGCGCGCTTTTTCCGATTCCGCTATGACCGACAACACAAATATAATCTCCCGATTTTACGGTAAAATTGATATCCTCACAGAGCCTGCAATCCTCATATCCCACCGTAAGATTGCGGCACGTCAGTATTTCTTCCGATGACATAGCCCCTCCGTATCATTCATCCGTGATTTCCGAGGTGTTTCCCTTTCCTCTCCTCGCAAATTTCTGCTTTGATTTTGCATATTTGAATATCTCCTCGGTAGCGAAGCTGAGCTTTGTGACAGCGTCACGCTTTGAGAGATACAGCCAATAGCTGTCATCATTGGTGGATATATCTACGCAGTCACCTCTGCCGAGATAATCGTATTCAATATGCATGCTGTACAAATCAAGCGGTGCTTTTTCGATAACGGTATCCTCCCCATAGGCTTTGCACTCGATTCTTGTTCCCTGCGGAGTTTGGATTAGTTTTCCGGTACCGTGCTTGTAAAATTTCAGGCACCCGGGAAGAGTTTCAACCCTTACTGTGTCCTCAAACCGATATGTTCCATCCTCAATTTCGCGTTTTACGCATTCTCTTTCCCAATTACTCCAATCGGGTATATGCGAAAACTCCGTATCTCCGTCGACAGCCGCCATTCTGCCAAGCTCATCCTGACGCCATCTCTTGCCGCAAGCGTTGCACCAAAGCTCACAGCCCCCCGAATCCGTCATGAACTCTATTCCGCAATGGGGACATTTGTAAAGAAGAGAATGAAGTCCGTCGGCTCGATTCGGATCATCTATAACAATATTGTTTTCCTCCTGCCAACGGTAATCGTCATATTCAAAGGCTTTTTCTATACGTTTGTTTATATCGTCTGATGAAAGTGATTTGATTTCCTCAGAAAGGACTATCGGAAACATATCTGCCTCGACATACGTTCCTTTATTCTTCTTATTCCACTGAGGACAGGTCACAAAATTCCCACGTATTGCAAGAACAGCACATGGCTTATTCATCATCCTGACAAGTCCGCCGAGCGAATCCGGAAGAAAAGAAGTACATCCGTCAAGAGAATACCGCGTTTCCGGGAAAAGTACAAATATCGTTCCGAGTGTATCGAGACAGTATTTTATATTTCGTATGAGGTTTATATCTGTTACAAATTTTCTTTTTCCGAGAACTCCGAGTGAGCGCATGAGAGGCTCCGTATATGTGTTAAATCCCTCGAGCGTCATAACATTATTCACAGGGTACGGATGTGTTGCTTTCAGCATCAGGTTAAAATCCACCATAGAGGAATGAGTCACGAGAAGAATATACGGCTTCCCTTCAAGCTCCTCCATATTGTGCTTTCGAATCACTGCTCCGCGTTTTTTCAAATCGGGAAAGCTGATAATGCTTTTTGCCAAGCCCATCAAAAATGATGGTTTATGAGGCTTCTTCTTGAAATCAAAATATTTTACTTTTTTTCTGTCGGGGTACTTCATACAAATCTACCTCTCACATCAAAAACAAATTAACGTATAAAATAATTGTAATTATATTTTTACTCATTCAAACAACCGATTATCTAAATTTATGCATTACATATTATAACATAAAAAACGCCGAATAAATACAGTTCGTCAAAAAAACGGAACAGCATGGCATAATTAATATTTGATGGAATGCTGTTATTTTAAAACAAATTTTATTTTAAGCTGAATATGCGGCATATAAAATCAAAAATACCGCAAATCACAGCAGAGAATCCTTGCGTCAGATACTCTGCTGTGAGAATGAGCGAGACAGAATGAAATTCAAATTTTTACCGTTCCTGCATTTTCACAAAAATAAGGAAATCATCAATCAAACCATACTTCATTTTGTCAGCATATCGACAAATCTGTCATATAAAAATCCGGTGCCACCCGAAAACTCGCTTGTACACGGCTCAAACTGAACAGAAAATGCGGGCATTTTCTTGTACTCGATGCCCTCGATTGTTCCATCGTTGACATTCACATACAGTTCATCCGCCACTTCGGGATAAAGCGAAGATTTTTGAACTGCATATCCGTGATTTTGTGCAGTAATATAAATTCTTCCGTTTCTCAAGTCTCTTACGGGATGATTTGTTCCGCGATGCCCATGTGCAAGGCGTTCTGTTCTCATTCCGCATGACATGGCGAGAAGCTGATGCCCGAGTCCCACTGCCATTGTCGTAATTTCCGCTGTATTCAAAGTCCGAATGTTCTCGACAATATCCGCATTTTCAGTCGGATCTCCGGGACCTCCGGACAGAAAAATACCGTCGGGCGCAAGGGACAAGATATCCTCTGCCTTGGTATTGTACGGCAAAACATACACATCACAACCGCGATTTGAAAGAGCACGCAAAACACTTCTGCCGACTCCGAAATCAAGAAGTGCGACTTTTTCAGCATTTTCTTTAAGCTCGCTTTTCACAAGATAAATTTTATCGGTCGAAACCTTATTCACAGGTGAGCTCACCGAATACGCTTTTATTGAAGCATAATCGTTAAAATCAGGTTTTGAAGTAATTATACCGTTCATAACCCCTTGTTCACGAATATGTTTGGCAAGCGCGCGGGTATCTACTCCGCAGATTCCGGGGACATTGTATTTCTTCAAAAACTCATCAAGATTAATTTCATTGCTGAAATTAGACGGTTCATCGCAGTATTCCTTAACGATATATGCAGACGGTGTGACAGACTCGCTTTCCATATCGTCAAAGCATACTCCGCAGCTTCCTACTATGGGAAAAGTCTGACATACCGCTTGTCCCGTGTAGCTTTTATCCGTAAGAGTCTCTAAAACAAAAAATACTGCAAAAAAATATTGACAAGGAAATCACAAAAGTGTATAATTAATAGAGTAGTGGCAAAGGCGTAGGAGACATACTATTCTCGTCTCTGCCGTTTTTATTTTAAATACCGACAAAATCATTATACAGGAGCTTACACCATGTCAATTGTATCTGAATATTTTGGCTGTCTCGCCTTTGACGACTCGGCAATGAAAGAACGTCTCCCGAAAGACACATACAAATCACTCAAAAAAACTATTGATGAAAACAGACAGCTGGATATAAATGTCGCAAATATAGTTGCGAACGCCATGAAAGATTGGGCAATTGAAAAAGGATGTACGCACTACACTCATTGGTTTCAGCCGCTGACAGGAATAACTGCCGAAAAGCACGACAGTTTTATCTCCCCCATCGGTGACGGTAAAATAATAATGGAATTCTCCGGCAAAGAGCTCGTGCGCGGAGAGCCTGATGCCTCAAGTTTTCCGTCAGGAGGTATTCGCGCCACATTTGAAGCAAGAGGATACACAGCATGGGATCCGACATCCTATGCCTTTATCAAGGACAAAACTCTTTGCATACCAACGGCTTTCTGCTCATACGGCGGAGAAGCACTCGACAAAAAAACCCCTCTGCTTCGTTCAATGGAAGCTATAAATGTTCAATCCCTGCGCATACTGAAGCTTTTTGATCCTTCAAGCAACGTCGCTTGCGTGCGCACAAGCGTGGGGCCTGAACAGGAATATTTTCTTATTCCGAAGGAAATGTACGATAAGAGACGCGATCTGATTTTCACGGGTCGCACCTTGTTCGGAGCAAAGCCCCCGAAAGGTCAGGAGCTTGAGGATCATTATTTCGGAAGCATAAAGCCCGCAGTAGAGGCGTACATGAAGGAGCTTGACGAGGAGCTGTGGAAACTTGGAATCCTCGCAAAAACCGAGCACAATGAAGTAGCTCCGTCTCAGCACGAGCTTGCCCCGGTTTATACTCAGGCAAATGTAGCTACCGACCACAACCAGCTTACAATGGAAATAATGCGAAAAGTAGCGAAACGCCACGGTCTCGTTTGCCTCCTCCATGAAAAGCCTTTCGCAGGAGTAAACGGATCTGGAAAGCACAACAATTGGTCGATAACCACAAACACGGGCATCAATCTGCTCACCCCCGGCGAAACACCTTACGAAAATGCTCAATTTCTTCTCTTCCTCTGTGCGGTTATAAAAGCGGTTGACGAATATCAGGATTTGCTCCGCATAAGTGCAGCAGCCGCAGGAAACGACCACAGACTCGGTGCCAATGAAGCGCCTCCGGCTATAATTTCGATGTTCCTCGGTGACGAATTGTCAGCAATAATAGATGCACTTGAAACCGAAACACATTACGACCCAAAAGAAAAAACAAAGCTCCGTCTCGGAGTGGATATTCTTCCTCAGCTTCCA
>JAZODB010000017.1:0-4295 GCA_045596785.1 Eubacteriales bacterium | reverse complement strand
AGACGTACAGCAAAACATTCGATTTCATCACATAATGCCATCAATAAATGTTCGGTTCCGATATAACCATGTCCCATACCGACAGCTATGCTTGCCGATGACTCAATAATACGCTTTGTCCGCGGCGTAATATCGGCAGCCGAAAGATTTGTTTGAGAGCCGATTCCCACATTATCCTCAAGCAATTTTTTTGTTTTATCATATGTTATGCTTCTTTCGGAAAGTACCTTTTCAGCAATAGAGTCCTTTTCCGAGAGAAGGCCGAGTAAAAGATGTTCGCTTCCAACACAAGTATGTCCCATTTCGGAAGCCGTATATAATGCACGATTCAGTGCATTCTGTGGTTTTTTTGTAAATCCTATATTCATAATATTTCCTCCCATTAAATAATAATTATCATCAAGATTTATTTTTGCTTGCAAATATCATTTTATTATACAAATCGTTATGCACATTTATTCAGCAAAATCATACTTTCATTATTTTTTGTAATTCGCAAGACTCATAATATCCCTGATTACGCCGCTCCTTGTTCGGTCGCGTTCTGCCGGAGCGGACACACCATCGTGCTCGGCGCAAATCGTATTAGGCATACAGCGTATCAGCATCTGATCAAGAAGCTCTGACGGAATATTGACAATTCGCATTGCTGCCCCGAGTCTGAGCTCGGAATAAATCTTTATAAGTTCTTCCGTCGTTATTTTATTTGCGTACATCAAAACCCCTATGTCACGCATTACTCTGTCCGAAAGGTTTTCGTATTGTTCGCCTTCGATTTTTTCGCGAAGCTCTCGTTCCTTTTCAATTATTTGCGAAACAACACCATAAAGCTTGTCAATTGTTTCTTTTTCGGTTATACCAAGCGTAACTTGATTTGATATCTGAAAAATACTGCCTAAAGCATCGCTTCCCTCACCGTTCATACCACGAACAGTAAGACCGAGTTTTAAAATTTGTGCCGAAAGAGATTTCATTATACCCGACCTTGCAAGTATGGGAAGATGGAGCATTACGGAAGCTCGCATACCCGTACCGAGATTGGTCGGACAGTGAGTTATATATCCGAGTTTTTCATCATATGCAAGCTCAAGTGCCGAATCGATAAGTTCCTCCGCTTCAAAAACAGCCTCCATAGCATCACTTGGATTAAACCCCGGCAAAATACACTGCATTCTCATATGGTCTTCTTCAAGCAGCATAATATATATGGATTTTTCTTCGTTTTTTATCAGCGCAGAAGGTCTATTCTTTACGGCTAACTCTCTGCTTATTATATGCGACTCTGCCATAGCAGCTCGCTGTACCTCGGAAAGTGACAATAAATCAACAAATTCCCATCCGTCAAGATTTTCAAAAACTTTTTTTATTTTATTTATTATATCCGCACTCTGTTCTGAGTTCAAATTCTCGTCAAAAGGATAACCCGTAAGATTTCTTGCAAGTCGTACTCTTGAGCTGAGAGCAACATCGTTATCTTTTCCTTTATTCATGTACCACATAATACAGCTCCTTTAAATCAAGTTACTTTGTCCGATTGTCATGCGTTTCCGCGCAGATTTTTAAGTTTGTCTCTGATTTCAGCGGCTCTTTCGTAATTTTCGTTTTTTATCGCTTCACGCTGTTCTGATTCGAGCGCAGAAATTTGATTTTTAAGTTCATTTTTTTCACGGAATTTCTTTGGGGTTCTTCCGTTGTGATACGTGTTCCCGTGAATCTTTGCGATAACCCCCGAAAGCTCTCGTCTGAATGTATCATAACACTTTGGACATCCGGCTTTGCCTGTTTTCGAAATATCGTGCAAGTTGTAACCGCAAGCAGGACATTTCTCCTCAACTCCGGACGATATAAAACCCGTGTTTGTCGGTGCGAACAAACTTCCGAACAAAGAATCCATAGCTTTGAATGTTCCTCCGAAAAAGCTGTCATCAAAGAACGATTCTAAATTTCCGGAAAAACTCACCTGACTTATTTCTTTAAATTCACCGTTTTTTTTCATTTCCTCAGCGCAATTACGGCACAGTTTATATGATTTCTCATCTCCGTTTACATTTTCATGATAATAAAATACAGCCTCATTTTTTTTGCATTTTTCGCAAATCATTATAAAATCCTCCTGTTGTTAAGTAAGTAATTATTTATTCCATCATTAAATGCATCAAAATATGACGCATTATGTCCGCTCTCAGCTCATCTCTTTTGTCCGAAGAGCATTTTTCAAGTGCAGATTGAAGCATTGCCTGCATTGCAATTCGTCCCTCTCTCTCGGTCATACAGCCATGTTCGAGCAAATTATTCAGGTATGCCTTAGCGTCACTCTCACTCAAGGATGCTCCGATTGCGTGAAAGAAATGCATAAGATATTCGTTTTTCGTCATTTTTACACGAACAATTCTGATATACCCTCCACCGCCTCTGCGACTTTCGGTTACATATCCTTTTTCAGGTGTAAAACGAGATGTTATAACATAATTTATTTGACTCGGAACACAGCCAAGCTTTGCGGCAAGGTCATTTCTTCTCACCTCCGCCGTGCCACCGCCCTCCTCAAGCATCTCCGCTATAAGCCTCGCTATGTGATCGGAAAGTATCATTTTATACCCGTTTCCTTTCTTATTGTCTTTGACTTTCTTTGACTTTTGACCTTGACTATATTATACACGTTAAGTCAGAGAAAGTCAAAGTCAAAAATGGTCAAACACGCGCAAGAATTTCGATTTATTTTAATTTACCTATATATTTTCTCTGTTTTTCTCTCTAAATCTTATTATTTCTTTGTTTTTTAAATATAAAAGCCGAATTGCGTAATACGCGCTATTCGGCTTTTTAAATTATGCTTTATTTACATGTTTATTGATTTGGAAGTGCGTTATATTCTTCCGCTAAACGCTTCCATGTAATTATGTCTGTTGCACCTGTATCGGAGAGACCGTTAGCAACTTGGAACAAACGTATTGCTTCTGCTGTTTGCGGTCCGTATACACCGGAAACAGGCACATGCGGATAATCGTAGTATAACCGAAGCGCACCGAGTATAACCTGTAATATTATAACATTATCGCTTCTTTCCCCAATTCTTGTAAAATAGTCTCCATCTCCCGAAGTTGGTATTATAAATACAGGGGTTCTCCGCTCGCTTTCTCTGTCATAGTCATCTCTGATTCTGTTCCACGTATTAAGATCAACTACTTCTGTGACAGGCAGCCCCGAAATCTCTTGATAATTTCTTACAGCGTTTCCTGTCCGTTCATCAAACTCACCGTTTACGTTTACGCGAAGCCTTTCATCGTTCCATGCAAAAGATAAATATCTGAGCATTCTCTGAAGATTTTCCGTAAGAACTCTTTCATTTGTCAAATCATAGGTCATATCCGCACACCGCCTTCATGACAAGTTTCCGCCGAACTGAGTTTCCGAGCCATACGCACCCTCAACTATTGTACGGTACAAATCCGCAATTGAATTCCACGTGGTAGAGCCGACAACCCCTGTCAAAGGAAGCCCGAATATCTCCTGATAAACCCGAACGGCTTCATCGGTTGCCCTGCCATAAATCCCGTCAACTGTCAGCTTTGGTATGTCTGTGTAAAAATCCGATATTCTATTCAAATAATTTTGAATTACTGCAACATCCTCACCGCTGTCCCCGCGTCTTATAGGAGAGCCGGGATACGCCTGTGTTGAAGCCGCGAAGTAATTTTCGGGAAGTGATTCAAGCAAATTACGATAGGTATTGTATATTGCATTCCAAGTTGTCTCATCGACAATACCATTTACAGGCAATCCGTAATCGTACTGAAAGTCCTCGACTGCTCCACGTGTCGTACTACCGAATATTCCATCTATCGCCACAGGTCTCACAGAGGAATTGAAAGCCGAGATAAAAGCGAGCAGATATTGCAGCTCACGAACCGCAACACCCGTATCTTCCACCTCAAGCTGCCCGTTATACAAAATAGCTACATCAGAAGCCGGAATTCCCTCAGAGGTGACATCTGCAAGCCGTTTTACACCTCCGTATATACGCGCTATTGCATACCAACTCGAACGTCCGACAATTCCGTCATCGGTGAGTCCGAATTGCCTTTGGAAAGCACGCACGGCGTTCTCCGTTTCGACTGTAAAATAACCGTTTGGATTCGGTATTTTAGGAATAATCGGATAATTTTTAGAAATTCTGTTCAGTCTCAGTTGTATAAGTAAAACGGCGTTCCCAACATCGCCTATTCTTATCGGATTCCCCGGATATGATTCTTCCACTCCACCTATCGGGGCATCCCTTATGATATTTATATTGT
>JAZODB010000016.1:0-3638 GCA_045596785.1 Eubacteriales bacterium | reverse complement strand
TGGAAAAATGGGCTGTGATAGCCTGCGACCAGTTTACCTCCGAATTATCATATTGGAATAAGTGCGAAGATTTTATCGGAAATGCTCCGTCAGCACTTGATTACATACTTCCCGAGGCATATTTGGGTACCGCACGAGAAGCTGAGCGCGCAGCTGAGATTTCTGAGCACATGGATAATTTTGACGCAAGTGAAATGAAACAGATTGAGGGTATGATATACGTAGAACGCACATTACCAAATGGAAAAGTAAGGCATGGACTTGTCGGAAAAATCGACCTTGAAGCTTATAGCTATGATAAGGACTCGGATTCTCCCGTGCGTGCAACAGAAGCTACTGTAATTGAAAGAATACCACCGCGCAGAAAAATACGTGAGAAAGCTAAGATAGAGCTTCCGCATATTTTAATTTTGATAAACGAAAAGAACGGTATTTTTAATTATCTTGTTAAAAATAAAGATAATTATGCAGAGGTGTATAATTTTGAGCTTATGCAAGGCGGCGGACATATTTGCGGATATGAAGTAAGCGGCAATTTTATTAATCCTCTCATGGCTGTTATATCCGAATACGAGCATAGTGTCGGTGGAGTTGTATATGCTATGGGTGACGGAAACCATTCGCTTGCGGCTGCTAAAGCTCACTGGGAAAATATAAAGAAGTTAGGTAATATGGAGCATCCGGCGCGGTACGCTTTGTGCGAAATTGAGGCTATTGATGATGATGCTCTTGAGTTTGAGCCGATTTACAGAGTTTTGAAAAATTGCGATACCTCAAAATTTATGAAAGAACTTTCTTTAATAACAACGAGTGATACTTGCGGACAGCAAAAACAGGAAATAACGGTTATCTCGTCGGATACAAGAAAAACGCTTTATTTCACTTCTCCGACACATGTGCTGACGGTTGGAACTTTGCAGAATTTTATTGATTCTTATATTAAAACAAATCCGGAAACCGTATGTGACTATATACATGGTGAAGATGCTCTTGCGCTCCTTTCCGCTGAGACTGATTCAATTGGATTTATCATAGACGGAATGGACAAAAGTGAGCTTATTCCTTACGTTGAGAAACACGGGATACTTCCAAGAAAGACTTTCTCAATGGGTGAGGCAGAAAGTAAACGTTATTATCTTGAAATGAGAGAAATTAAATAGTAACAAAAAGCTGTAACGGATTAATCCGTTACAGCTTTTTTAGTGAATTAAAGTTTAATAAAACCGTGGGCAAACCGCATCCGTTGAGATATATTTGATATTTCGTTATGAAGCGAATCAACCTATTTTTATAACTCTTATAATTCCGTCAACGCTTTCGATATTGGAAATTGTTTCAGTTGTTATCTCATGATTGGTGTCAATGAGAGTGCAAGCATAATCTCCCTTTGAACGATTTGCCATGTTTTCAATGTTGACATCTTGTTTTGCAAGTGTTGATGTTATTTGAGAAATCATGTTGGGAATATTCTTATGAAGAATAACAAGTCTCAGCGGCTCTGTGCGCGGCATGCTGATTGAGGGATAATTTACGCTGTTTTTGATATTTCCGTCATTAAGGAAATCGATGAGTTGGTTCGCCGCCATAATAGCACAATTGTCCTCTGATTCGGAGGTGGATGCGCCGAGGTGGGGAATTGTAATTATACCGGGCACGTTTATTGTTTCTTCGGTGGGGAAGTCTGTTACATAAGCAGAAATATGACCGTCAGCAATTGCATTCTTCAAATCTGCCGCACAGACTAAATCCGCACGTGCGAGATTTATAATCTTTACGCCCTGCTTCATAAGCGCAATAGAGCCTGAATTAATCATATTCTTCGTGTCTTTTGTAGCAGGAACATGTAGTGTGATATAATCGGCTTCCCTGAATATTTCATCATATGTAGAAGCTTTTTTTATTGCACGTGATAAACCCCATGCACCATCAACTGTGATATAGGGGTCACAGCCTATTACATTCATGCCGATTGATTTTGCGGCATTTGCAACCATACCGCCTATTGCGCCGAGACCGATTACGCCGAGTGTTTTTCCTTTAAGCTCGCATCCGGCAAATTTACTTTTCCCAGCTTCAACAGATTTTGCTACATCGGCTGTCAAAGAATTTGCCCAATTTATACCGCCGACAATATCTCTTGAAGCGAGAAGCAAAGCAGCAAGAGTAAGTTCTTTTACACCGTTGGCGTTAGCACCGGGGGTATTGAAAACAACGATACCACGCGCTGCACATTCGTCTACGGGGATGTTGTTAACACCTGCCCCACAGCGTGCGATTGCGGTAAGCTTTTCATCGAATGTCATTGAATGCATATCAGCCGAACGGACCATTATTGCATCGGGTGATTCAAATGATGTGGAAATTTCAAACTCATCGGCACCAAATTGCTTGAGTCCTATGTGAGCTATCTTATTTAAAAGTTTAATTTGTTTCATGGCTATCTCCTTAACTTATTTCGGGTTATTTGTTGCAAAGTCTTTCATAAACTCAGTGAGCTTTTCAACGCCTTCGTAAGGCATAGCATTATATATTGACGCTCTCATGCCGCCCACAGAGCGATGTCCTTTGAGATTCTTTAATCCGGCAGCGGCAGCTTCGGCAGCAAATTTCTTATCAAGGGCTTCATCACCGGTTACAAAAGTAACATTCATCATAGAACGACTTGCTTTCTCCACAGGAGCAATATAGTAATCCTGAGAATCAAGATAATTATAAAGCAATGCAGCTTTCTTTTCATTAAGGCGTTTCATTTCATCGAGACCGCCGATTGAAAGAATCCACTCATATACAAGTCCTGCCATATAAATTGAATAGCAGGGAGGAGTGTTGTACATAGAATCGTTGTCAGCCATGAGCTTCCAGTCAAGCATGGAAGGTGTTAACGGATTGGCAAAACCAAGAAGGTCTTCGCGGACTATAACTACCGTAAGTCCGGCGGGTGCCATATTTTTTTGTGCGCCCGCATAAATCACACCGAATTTTGTCACATCGACAGGTTCGGAAATTATACATGAAGACATATCTGCAACAAGAGGAATGTCACCTGTATCGGGAATATAGTTGAACTTTGTTCCGTAAATCGTATTGTTGAAGCAAATATGTACGTAATCTGCATCGGCACGGAATGATTCGCGCGTTGTTTGGGGAATGCGCGAGAAATTCTCTTCCTTTGAGGATGCGGCTATCGCTGCATCACCGTATTTTTGAGCTTCCTTATAAGCTTTTGTGGAAAACTGACCTGAGAGTATGTAATCTGCTTTTCCGGTTTTCATCATGTTTAGCGGTACGGCAGCAAATTGTGTTGAGGCACCGCCCTGTAAGAAGAGAATTTTATAGTTTTCCGGAATATTCATAAGTTTTCTTAGGTCGGATTCGGCCTTTTCGATAATTTTTTCATAATCCGAAGAGCGATGGCTCATTTCCATAACTGACATTCCGGCGTTTCCGTAGCATATTAATTCAGAAGCGGCTTTTTCAAGAACGGGCATAGGGAGCATTGAGGGACCTGCGGAAAAATTGAATACTCTGTTCATATACATATCTCCTATAAAAACTGATAATACAAATTGTATATCGAATGCCGTACTTTTACAAAAAAGCTGAGAAAACGATAATACTCTATAATTATACAGCATTAT
>JAZODB010000015.1:0-2269 GCA_045596785.1 Eubacteriales bacterium | reverse complement strand
AAATCGAAGAAGAACTCGCAAAAAGCGAAACAGTTTCAGACATTGAAAAATATGCCTCGCTTATGAAAGAAAGAGCGAATATTTCTCCTATTGTGGATAAGTACAGGGAATACAAAAATGCGGAAAAATCAGCCGCTGATTCATTCGAAATACTTGAAACGGAAAGTGATCCCGAATTATGTGAGCTTGCAAATGAAGAATATAAAAACGCCAAAGATGACTGTGCAAGACTTGAGGAGGAGCTGAAAATACTCCTTCTTCCCAAAGACCCACTTGATGAAAAAAACGTTGTTATCGAAATTCGTGCAGGTGCCGGTGGAGATGAAGCGGCTCTTTTTGCGGGTGTATTATATAGAATGTATTCTATGTATGCAGATATAAAAAGATATAAAACAGAAGTTTTGAGCATGAACGAAACAGGTCTCGGAGGATTTCGCGAAATAACTTTCATGATATCAGGGATGGGAGCATATTCGAGATTCAAATACGAAAGCGGTGTGCACCGTGTTCAAAGAGTTCCAGAAACCGAGTCTTCGGGAAGAATACACACTTCAACAGCAACCGTTGCGGTGCTTCCTGAGGTTGAAGAGGTTGAAGTCGAAATAAATCCGGGAGATTTAGAAATCGAGACAATAAAATCAAGCGGTGCAGGCGGTCAGCATGTAAACAAAACCGAATCGGCAATCAGACTTATTCATAAGCCATCGGGTATTGTAATTGAATGTCAGGATGAACGAAGCCAATTCAAAAATCGAGATAAAGCAATGAAGCTTCTTAGGACAAAGCTGTTTGACCTGAAAAACAGAGAACAGAATGATAAAATAGCAAGTGAACGTCGTTCACAGGTCGGAACCGGAGACAGAAGCGAAAGAATCCGTACGTATAATTTCCCGCAGGGGCGTGTTACCGATCACAGAATCGGATATACGCTGCATTCAATTGACAATTTTTTGAACGGAAACATTGATGGAATGATAGATGCGCTTGCAACGGCAGATACAGCCGAAAAACTTAAAAACGGAGGAACAGAAAACTAATCTGACTCGCAGCAGCTAATGAATACAGAGTTTTTGAAAATAACAGGAAATGCCGCGGATGATGAGCTGATTATTGAAAAAGCCGCGAATATAATAAAAAAAGGCGGAATTGTCGCAATACCGACAGAAACCGTATACGGACTTGCGGGGAGCGCGTTTACAGAAGAATCCGCATCAAAAATTTATAAGGCGAAGGGGAGACCAGCCGACAATCCGCTTATAGTGCATATTGCATACCCCGAGGATGCGGAAAAAATAGCCTACACCAATGAAGTATACTATCAATTGGCTGAAAAATTCATGCCGGGACCGCTTACCATAATATTGAAAAAGAAGGACAATATCCCGTATTCTGTTACCGCCGGACTTGATACAGTCGCTATACGTTGTCCGGCAAACAAAATCGCTCATAGACTTATCGAAGTTTCCGAGCATCCCATTGCCGCGCCCAGTGCAAATCGTTCGGGAATACCGTCTCCAACAAATGCAAATCATGTAAAAAACGATATGGACGGAAAAATAGATATGATTATCGACGGTGGTGAGTGCGAAATCGGACTTGAATCCACAGTAATCAAATTGGATGATGACGGATGCACAGTTCTCAGACCGGGCGCTGTAACAGCAGATATGCTGTCCTCAGTCTGCAAAAAGGTTACTGTTTCAAGAGCAGTCATAGAGCCATCACTTGCAGACGAAATAAAACCCGAATCTCCGGGAATGAAATACAAACACTACGCCCCTGCCGCCGAGGTTGTTTTAATAGATTCATCGGAAGATGCATTTATCAATTATGTAAAAAATAATGCCACAGGGCATTACGGACTTTTGGTTTCAAATGAAAGTGCCGGCTATTTTAACGGTGCTGTTTTGCTTCTTACAGGACCTAAAAATGATGCTAAAGAATCATCGAGAAGATTGTTTTCACTTCTCAGGCGCGCCGACGAAATGGGACTTACCAAAATATACGCTATGTGTCCTCCGAAAAACGGAGATTACCTTGCATTTTATAACAGAATTGTACGTGCTGCGGGATGCAGTATACTTAAACTCAGCGATTGATATATGGTTAGCAAATAAATAAAAATAATACAGAGGGAATAATGCAAAAGAAAAAGAATAATGATAATAAATTGGATAGTATTGCAGTTGCGGAAATCAGAGAACAGCATATTACCGATACAATAGAAAAAAACTACATGCCGTATGCCATGAGCGTTATTGTTTCGAGA
>JAZODB010000014.1:0-2006 GCA_045596785.1 Eubacteriales bacterium | reverse complement strand
CCCGAAATTCCGTAATTTTTCATGTTAAGATATATTTTCAGATCAGAGCTGAATTTGGGACTGTAATTTGTAAGATAATATTTGAAATATTTATCGAGAGTTTTATTGTATTCTTCGTCTCCGTCTTTTAGGCGTGTAAACCTAACTCTTGCGTAAAGACGCCTTGCCTCATCATAGTAATTTTTGTTTATGAGATATCCTTTTCCGTATAATTCCCCGACTTTTTTCTCAAGCAAGCATGATAGTGCCTCGTCATGATTCCCCAAAGAGCGCAGATATGTGTCCGTATTGTAAAGCAATGATTTGGAGAGTGCGCGAGCAGTATCGTTTTTTATCGAAGACGATTCATTCTTTGTATAGTATCCTATTACCTCAGCAAGTGCTTCTACTGTATTTGATTGCAGTTTCAATACATCCTCTTCCGATATTCTCCCTGTTCTCAGGGCTTCGGCAACAAGCGAATCGGAATAATTCGAAAGGTCAATATTTGACGGCTCGAGAGGGCTGTACGTTACAATATTATTACTCGCCATTGTTTTTCTCCTCATCATCATCGGGGTTTTCCTTTGCAGCATTATGATTATGATTACTTTCTTGATGCATTAACGCTTCATTATCAAAAAATTCATCAAATACATCTAAGTAATCTGCATCTTCATCATCCGATATCGGCTCATCGATATTATCTGCCTCATAATTATCGTGATCAGCAGGAGTGTCTGTGTTAAAATATCCTTCTTCATACTCATCTTCAATAATATTCTTAGGCGTATCACGAGCTCCTGTTGCAGAATCATAATCAAGCTCATCGCGATCCTTGTACCACTCTGCATACTTTTCCCCGCTGTTTACTTTTCTTATAATACGTTCAGCCTCTCTGTTTACAAGGGTATCTATACTTCCGCGGCAGTGCAGCTCAAATCTTTCGAAAAGCTCATCTATAAGCTTGTTATCACTTATTTTATCATCGGTTTCTGTTTTTATATAATAAAATAAATATGTTACTTCGTTTAAGATATAAGTATAGTTATCGTTATTCACGTAATGAGAAGTGCAGAATTTTTTCAGAATATCAGGCAATGCGCCGACCCCTATTTCTATCCGTTCATTTTCCATAATTGATTTTGCGCGCGTATCTGACAGTTCCTTTGCGGATTCGGGCGTCAAGGTTAACCCGAATTGGCTTGAATAACTGTTCAAAGATAAAATTTTTTCAGAAATCGGCTGAAGAGATATGTTTTCAATTGATATCAGTCCGTTCATATCATCCCCCTGAGATTTTAATTTTTTAATGGATGCGCTTCAAGCATTTTTATTTTTATTCCACGGCTTGAAAAGTTTCTTTCATACTCGGTTACAATGTTATTTTCCGAGCGTTCGGAAGCATGGAGGTCCGTTGTCATATATACAATTTCAAATCCGGAATCCGGCAATACCTCAAGCGTATAATCAAATAATTCGTCATTGTCGGTCTTAAACGAGAAAATACCGTCTGAATTTAAAACTCTCTTATAATTTTCAAGATACGCCGGGTGAGTAAGTCGGCGTTTTTTATATGTTGTTTTATTTGACCACGGATCACTAAAATTTGCAATTATTTCCGTCAATGAATTGTCGGGCATTTTCGAGATAATATCATTTGCTTCTCCGACTATAAACCTTACATTTCCGCGTATATTTTCCGGGATATCCCATATCTCGCCATTTTTATAAATTTCCCCATCGGGATTTATCCAACCTCCGTTCGGTGCCATTCCGCCGAGATTTCTGCATCTTGCGTATTTTTCCACCGCACACACGGCAACATCGGCAACCTTCTCAAGGGCTATGTAATTATACATTGAATCGCGCTCGGACAATTTGGTTATAAATTCTCCTTTTCCGCATCCAATTTCGAGTTTAATCGGAAAGGTGTTTTTAAATACATTTTCGGAAGAAATCCATTTATCTTCGGATGTTGGATACAAAAGAGATGATAGTGCAAGAAGTCTTTCATTTCCGTGACG
>JAZODB010000013.1:0-14847 GCA_045596785.1 Eubacteriales bacterium | reverse complement strand
ACATCAAACTCGCGGAAAAATACGATAACACCACCGTTATCCCCCAGCAGTTCGGCGCAGTAGGCGACGGAAAAACCGACGATACCGCCGCACTTCTCAAAGCAGTTGAGTACGCGAAGGAAAACAACCTTACCGTAACTCTCCCCGAAGCTGATTACTACACATCCGAGTCGCTCAATCTCGAAGACGTTACCGTAATCTCCGAAAACGCAAAGATTTCGTACTATGGTATGACACTCCACACCGCCGCTATCACCATGCACGACAATGTAAACATAAAAGGCACTCTCAACATTTGGAGCATAGACAACAAGGGCGTCAACCACGGCGGTCGCTGCGGTATGACATTCGGCGAATACGGCAAGGGCACAAGTGCTCACAACTGCTATGTCGAAAGCCTCATAATCACAGGCGGTGTTCCGTGCGCCAACGGTGTTCTCATCACAGGTGCATCCTCAAACATCACAATTGATAAAGTAGTAATCCCCTCCGGCACAAATATCTGCCTCGGAGTCCTTGTACATTGGGACGGAATCGGACACCACCAAGGTTCCGGTCGTCATGAATACATTCATGACGAAAATTGGCAGTACACACTCCACCCGCACGATATCCATCTCGGAACAATCGAAGCTACCGATCTCAAGAGCAACACAACTGAATCCTCCGCACCTTTCCTCGCATCCGCAGCATATGATATAACGGTTGACAAAGTGATTGCCGATGGCTGCACCACACTAGTTAGGGCATATCCCGGCGACATTGCATTTGATTACGCAAACCCCGAAGAAAAGCTTATCGGCTCACGAAATATCGTTGTGAAAAAAGCTATCGGCAGAAATATCACAAACGTCGCAATCTACGCTTGTTCATTCACATATTTCATCCCCGGAGCTGATGCCATGATTGACCTCACAGTCGAAGAGATCGACGCCGAGTTGTCAACATCTGTATCACATGAAACATACGGCATAGCGGCGCACCAGGTTAAAAAACTTGAAGTCGGCACATTCAATGTCAAAAACGTCAACACAAACCTCGTTCACCTCGGCTCAGGCTCACGCAACGTGACAATCGGTACGCTCAACGCGGAAAACTGCTCCGGTCAGGTATTCGAAAGCCGTTCTAAAGAGAACGAGCGTTATGCGGAAAACGTAAATATCGGCACAATCAACCTCAAAAACCACTCAGCTCCCGACAAGACCGCTTTCAAATTCAGCAAGATTGAAAACGTAAATGTGAAAAATGTCAATATCGAAAGCGGAAGCTTCAATTCCATAATGAACATTGAGCCTACCGCGAAGAACATACACATCTCGGAGCTTGACTGTAAATAATCAACTAACAATTTCATTGGAAGATTCAAAAATAAAAGAAAACGGAAAAATCATCAATTCAACAGTTACCACTCAGCAGTTCGGCGCTAAGGGTGACGGAAAAACAGATGATATTCCAACAACTTAAGCATCAAAGGCACTCTCAACATTTGGAGCATAGACAATTCCGCCGTAGCTAACAACTCCGGTCAGCGTGCAGGTATGGGATTCGCAATTACGGAAGCGACGCAATGTTGTCGGCAGGCTCCGAATGTGTTGTTGCGGTAGGAAACTGACATACCGTTTTACAGAAACAATTTTATGATTAAAAATATCAAATACAGTGGGTTGAATAAAACGTCAGCCCACTGTATTTTTGTCTCGCAGTCAGAATTTATATTGTAATTACAGCTTTTTATATTAATTACAGTTATTTTTTTTTAATATTGTAAATATATTGCATTTTCCGATTAATGTGTGATATAATAAAGTATTACAAAAATCATAATGCAAAATATTAAAATTTAAGATATAAAAGGAAAAAAAGAAAAATGAAACTTACAACCGTGCGACAGCTTTGGAAAGAGAGGGATTCCCTCGACCATGAAAACGTAAAAATCGGCGGATGGGTGAGAAGCATCCGCGACTCCAAAACCTTCGGATTTATCATGCTTTCCGACGGAACTTTCTTTGAACCCATACAGATAGTTTACGATGACAAGCTTGACAATTTTGCCGAAATCTGCAAATACAATGTCGGATGTGCTTTAATCGTTACCGGGCGTATCATCGAAACACCCGACGCCAAGCAGCCATTTGAAATCCATGCCGACGCTATTGAGCTTGAAGGTCCCTCGACCTCTGATTATCCCCTCCAGAAAAAGCGTCACACAATCGAATACCTTCGTACCATATCGCACCTTCGTCCGAGAACGAACTTATTCCAAGCTGTGTTCCGTGTGAGATCGCTCGCGGCGTACGCCATCCACAAATTCTTCCAAGAGGAGCGGAATTTCGTGTACGTTCATACTCCGCTGATTACGGCAAGCGACTGTGAGGGCGCAGGAGAAATGTTTCGCGTAACCACGCTCGACATGGATAACGTACCGAAAAACGAAGACGGTACCGTAGATTACTCGCAGGACTTTTTCGGAAAGAGCGCAAACCTCACCGTTTCCGGTCAGCTGAACGGCGAAACCTACGCTATGGCATTCAAGAACATCTATACTTTCGGTCCGACATTCCGCGCCGAAAACTCGAACACTACACGCCATGCGGCTGAGTTTTGGATGATTGAGCCCGAAATCGCCTTTGCAGATCTCTCCGATGACATGAAGCTTGCTGAAGATATGCTCAAATATATAATAAGATACGTTATGGAAAACGCACCCGAGGAAATGCAGTTCTTCAATCAGTTCGTAGACAAAGGGCTTATCGACCGACTTAACCACGTTGTAAACAGCGATTTCGGACATGTCACGTACACCGAGGCTGTCGAAATTCTCTCGAAAAACAATGATAAGTTTACCTACAAGGTATTCTGGGGATGCGACCTGCAAACCGAGCACGAAAGATACCTTACCGAAGAAGTTTTCAAGCGTCCCGTTTTTGTCACGGACTACCCGAAAGAAATCAAGGCTTTCTACATGAAGCTCAACCCCGATGGAAAAACCGTAGCGGCAATGGACTGTCTCGTTCCCGGAATCGGAGAAATTATCGGCGGAAGTCAGCGTGAGGACAACCTCGACACACTCACCGCGCGTATGGATGAGCTTGGACTCGAAAAAGAAGCATACGGCTTCTATCTCGACCTCAGAAAATACGGTTCCGCTCGCCACGCCGGATTCGGTCTCGGATTTGAAAGATGCGTCATGTATCTTACAGGCGTATCAAATATCCGCGATGTACTCCCATTCCCGCGCACAGTCGGAAACTGCGAGCTGTAATGACGCTTTGCAATGCGCGGCAAACCTTGCATAACAACATGATTGCCGCGCATACCACAGTTAAAGCAAAAAAACACACACCACTTCCGACAAAAATCGTGGGGGCTGATTTTATGATTGAAAACAATTGGCGGGAGATAATTCTGCCGAATTATGAAATTCGAAAAACAAAAGCTCAAAAGCTAAAGTTTATAGAATTGCTCTCTGAAAAATACAGAGACAGACTGCACGTAGAAGAAAAATTCAACCTTGTTAAAAACCGCAATATTGTAATCGGAAACCCCGAGACGGCAAAAATCATATACACAGCGCATTATGATACATGCCCCGTACTTCCCTTTCCTAACTTTATAACTCCGCAAAACATTGCACTTTACATTCTCTATCAGCTTGCCCTTACTGTAATTCTTCTTCTGCCGCTTTTCTTGCTCTCTCTTGCCGCGACGTTTTTTACCGAATCACTTATACTTCTCCGCGCGCTGTTTCTTTTGTTTTTTTCCCTTGAAATGCTTACGATTTACTGCGGTCCGGCAAATCGCCACACAGCAAATGACAACACCTCGGGGGTTGTTACGGTGCTGACTCTCGCAGATAAAATAACCTCCCCCGATGCGGCATTTATCTTGTTTGACAACGAGGAGTGCGGACTTCTCGGCTCCTCCGCTTATGCTGAATCGCACAAAAACATAAGAAAAAACAAATTGATTGTAAACCTCGACTGCGTATCTGACGGTGACACACTGATGTTTGCCATATCAAAAAAAGCAATGGAGACAGAGTTTTATGATTACCTTCAAAAGAACGCAGCGAAAACAGCCGCAAAATACGGAAAAGAAGCATTGATTGTCAGCTCGCGCAGAGTAGTGTATCCGTCGGACCAGGCATCATTCAAATGCTCTGCCGCGGCGGCAGCTCTAAAAAAATCGCGATTCCGCGCGATAGGGCTTTATATGGACAAAATACATACCAAACACGATACCGCTTTTGATGAACGAAATATAAACTCGCTCGTCGAACTGTTTTGCGGAATTGATTATGCATAAAGCTAATATTTCAAAATCCGCACTTACACTCAGTTTTTTTGCACACTATTAAAAAAAGAAATATTTAAAATTTACGGATGACAATTATGAAAAAAATCATTTTAAAAATATGCGCGGCAATTCTCGCCGTAATTATGGTGACAGTAATATTCGGATGCAGTAAAACCAATGAAGAATCCGACATCGGTGACTACACCGAGCCGCCGCTCTCCGACAAAGAATCCGACTCGGATGACAAAGAAACATCCGAAATCACAGAATCCGAGAATGAAATAACGCTCCCCGATTCCGATGAGCTTCTGACAAATCCCGATATAGATGTTGAATCCAATTATGATGAGGCTGATGACGAAGCAGCACCTCCGCTCGAAACCAAACCTGTTGATGATGAGGTAGAGTCAGAGCCCGAAAGAATTTACAACTATCTCAACGGAAAAACCACCACAATCGAAGAACGCGACCGTCGTCCCGTAGCAATTATGATAAACAACATCAAAAACAGCTTGCCGCAAGAGGGCATCTGTAACGGTGATATTTATTATGAATGTGCGGCTGAGGGGGGCATCACGCGAATTATGATGGTTGTCTCGGATTGGGAAAAGCTCGGCACAATTGGCTCGGTTCGTTCATCGCGAGATTATTTCGTTGATTTTCTCGCAAACCATGATGCAATCTACGTGCACGCAGGAGGAAGCCCCCTTGCATATGCAAAAATAAACTACCGTGAGATTAACAACATTGACGGCGTTAACATGTATACGCCCGAAACATTTTGGCGCGATAAAGACAGACTTAATAGTATGGGGTATGAGCATAGCCTTATGACCTCGGGAGAAGGAATAAAATCCGCCGTTGACTATATGAAATACCGCACGGAGCTTGACAAAAATCAAGTTCCCATGTTAAAATTCTTTGACGAGGATACAAATAACAAGCTCGTCGGAAGTCCCGCCTCACACATACGCATGGAGTCCACACCTATTCAGACAGTGGATTTTGTATATGACAAAGAGACCGGAGAGTACCTCCGTTATCAGTACGACGGCATGCCTCACGTAGACGGAACCACGGGAGAGCAAATTTCCGTAAAAAATGTTCTGATTCTGTTTACCGACATATCACTTATACCCGATGACGAAGCGGGAAGACTTTCTGTCGGGACTGTAGGAAGCGGTCAGGGCTATTACATAACAAACGGAAAACGCAAAGTTGTAAACTGGTTCAGAGAAACAAAAACCTCAACACTTCAACTTGAATACAGGAATGGCGATGAGCTTATCCTCAACAGCGGAAAAACCTTTATCTGCGTAGTCGATGATTCCGTTGCTTCAAAAATCGATTTTGAATACGAATGGTAAGGAATTTTTCAAAATAATTTCATTTTCCCATTGACAAACAGCAAGTATTCTGATATAATATCTCCTGTCAAATCTTTTGATTCGACAGGAACATGCTAATATGGCTCAGTTGGTAGAGCACATCCTTGGTAAGGATGAGGTCCCCGGTTCGAATCCGGGTATTAGCTTGAAAATAAAGGCATCTGATTTTTCAGATGCCATTTTCATTTTATTCATTTGTGAAGCAAGTTTTCTTCTCGCTCTTCTTTTTGTGTATCTGTATTTTTGTCTCCTGACTTATCACTTTCCGAAACATCTTCAAATCCCTTGATTTTCGGAAAATTCCACTTATACTTCATTGCAAAGAATCTGAGAATGACAATAAGAGCCGCTCCGCAAATCATTGAAATTATGTGCCCTGCATAGTTCCACATACAGACGCACAGTACACTTCCTGCAATGCAGGCACAGGCATATACGTGCCGCACAAAAATACGAGGAGTATTTCCCGCGAGAATATCACATGAAAGCCCTCCGCCGACTCCCGTTATAACCCCTACAAAGCAAAGTAAATACGCACTGTACTCCGATGATATTTCGTAAGCTGTGGCAATTCCAATCATTGTAAATATCGCAATTCCGATGGTGTCAAGCCAAAACAAGCATAGGTCGGCGAATTTGGAATGAAAATTTATCGGTGACAGTTTTTTCTTATATCGATAATATTCAAAAATAAAAGTAATTAACGAGGTGAGTGCGGCAACAATAGCATAAGACGGGTCGGTAAAGGTTTTCGGAGGATTAATTCCGAGAACTATATCGCGGATAATCCCCCCTCCTATCGATGTGACAACTCCGAGAATTATTACACCGAACATATCCATATTCTTTTTCAATGCGGTTATGGAACCGGATATAGCGAATGACGTGATGCTAAGAAGCTCTATTACAAAAAGAAATGTCTCGAAGTAATTCATTGCTGCTCCATAATTTTTATATGCAATATAGCAATTATACTTGTTAAAACAAAAATATCACCGTTCTCGAATGCCGAATCCCCGATGAATCCATACTGATTTATTACAGTATATCATATAACTTTGATTTTGTCAATCCGTGCACATGTGTGAATCAATTCGAATTATTTTACATATTTTTCCGATTATTGATTGATTTTCCATACAAAAATATACTCTACGTACAATTTCACACCTTATCGACATAAATCGTAGTTTTTTTGTCACTCAAAATCGCAAAATATATTGACTTTTGCATAAAAAAATAGTATCATTAATATTGCACGATTTTTGCATCTGTGCTGACGTTTCCGTTCCGCGCAAAGGCGGCCGGAATTTCCAAAACATCAAAAGCGTCTGATAAAATATACCTCCGACGGATTTGTCAGTATCCGTCGTGTAAAGCATAAGAGACGTTTCAAAATTTAATATTGGTGTTCACACCCGGCAGTTTTTAACAAAAACCGGGAGAAAGCTCCGATTATGAGATATAAACGGAGCTAATCTGAGAAATCGCAGCTGCAATCGGACAGGGTCCGTTTTGTAACACACTCTTTGCGGGGGCTGTGATTAGCCGAAGTGTGGGTTCGCGCAGAGCTGTAATACGGCTATACGTGGTCTTTTGCCGCAAAGAGGGATGCAAAAAAATGGAAAAACATAATATTATTGAACTGAAAAACATTACCGTTAAATTCGACGGAGAAACCGTGCTCGACGACATGAGTCTCTCAATTGAAAACGGTGAGTTTGTTACGCTTCTCGGTTCATCGGGATGCGGAAAAACCACCACTCTGAGACTTATTGCCGGATTTTTGGAGCCTGACGCGGGAGAAGTGTTTTTTGATTCAAAAAACATGAATGGTGTTCCCGCGTATAAACGTGAGGTAAACACCATTTTTCAGCGTTACGCACTTTTTCCCAATTACAATGTATTCGAAAACATTGCATATGGACTTAGGGTACGACATACACCCGAAGATGAAGTAAAGCAGCGAGTTTCCGAGATGCTGACTCTCGTAAATCTCGAAGGCTTTGAAAAACGAAATGTATCAAAGCTGTCGGGCGGACAGCAGCAAAGAGTGGCAATCGCTCGCGCCCTTATTTTGAAGCCGAAGGTGCTTCTGCTTGACGAGCCTCTTGCCGCACTTGATTTGAAGCTTCGCAAGGACATGCAGAACGAGCTTAAGAACATTCAAAAAGCTCTCGGAATCACATTTGTTTTTGTCACACACGACCAAGAGGAGGCTCTCTCCATGTCCGACACAATAGTTGTCATGAATGAGGGCAAGGTTCAGCAAATAGGCTCGCCTATCGACATTTACAACGAGCCGCAAAACGCATTTGTTGCCGATTTCATAGGAGAATCAAATATTATTGACGGAATTATGAAATCGGACTACAATGCCGTATTTGCGGGAAAGAGCTTTCGCTGTCTCGACTGCGGATTTGCACAAAATGAGCCTGTTGACATAGTTGTAAGACCTGAGGATGTTGATATTGTAAAGCCGGATGGCGGAATGCTTGAGGGAATTGTCACGTCTGTGACATTCCGCGGAGTACATTTTGAAATCATTGTCGACATAAACGGATTCAAATGGATGATTCAAACAACTGACGAGCATGAGGTCGGAGAGTCTGTGGGACTTTTCATTGAGCCTGACGCAATACATGTAATGAAAAAATCGAAATATTCGGGGCAGTTCGGTGATTACAGTTCGTATTCGGACGAACTCGACACTCTCAATCAATTGAATGACGAGGACGAAAACGAATAAGCTCGCAATTATCAATTTCACGCTCCTCACGGAGAGAAAGGTACGTAATGACTTGAAAAAACGCTCTGTTTTGCAAAAGCTTCTCGGTGCACCGTACATAGTATGGGCGGCGATATTTATAGTTGTCCCGCTGCTTATTGTAATTTATTATTCGTTTACCGACGCTGAGGGAGGCTTCACCCTTGACAACATAAAGCAGCTTGTGAATTACAAGGACATATTCATAATTTCAATTGAGTATTCGCTTATTGCCACCGTTATAACACTGCTTATTTCATACCCATTTGCATATTTTATGAGCCGTAAAGGTCCCGCGGCACAGCGCATTATGATGATGCTTATCATGCTTCCGATGTGGATGAATCTTCTGATACGCACGTACTCCTGGATGAATATTCTCGAAAAAAACGGTGTCATCAACAATCTGCTCGGCATGCTCGGCATAGCTCCGCTTAAGCTCATCGGTACCCCCGGTGCCGTGATTTTCGGTATGATTTACAACTATATCCCGTACATGATTCTGCCGATTTATACCGTCATGTCGAAAATCGAGCCAAGTCTTCTTGAAGCTGCCGAAGACCTCGGCTCAAACGGAATCTCAAAGCTGAGAAGAGTTATTCTTCCGCTGTCAATGCCCGGAGTAATTTCCGGAATCACGATGGTTTTTGTTCCATCGGTAAGCACGTTTTATATCTCGCAAAAGCTCGGAGGAAAAATAATGCTTGTCGGTGACGCAATAGAAAAACAGATTCAATCTCTCTATAACTACAATCTCGGTGCGGCACTTTCGCTCGTTCTGATGGTGCTTATAATTATCAGTATGGCTTTGATGAAGCGGTTTTCGGGAGACGAAAGCGACAGCATAATTGTGTAGGAGGGATAAAATGAAAAAATCATTCGGAAACGGTTTTCTTGCTCTGATTTACATTATTCTGTATGCTCCCCTTCTCGTCATGGTGTTTTTCTCGTTCAACAGCGCACGAAGCACGTCTGTATTCAAGGGCTTTTCTCTGAAATGGTATATTGAGCTCTTTAATTCAAACAGTGCTATGACAGCCCTAAAAAACACTCTGATTATTGCAGTAATTTCCGCCATCATCGCAACAATAATCGGGACCGCAGCGGCGGTCTACATATACTATCTGCGAAGCCGTGCTTGGAAAACCATGCTTAACTTTGTAACAAATATTCCGATGATGAATCCTGATATCGTCACAGGCGTCTCCCTGATGCTTCTTTTCGTATTCGTCGGAAGATTCGTAGGAGCGCAAAATTCGCTTAACTTCGCAACGCTCCTCATCGCACACATAACATTCAATCTGCCGTACGTTATTCTGAACGTACTTCCAAAGCTTAATCAAACGGATCCATATCTTTATCAGGCGGCACAGGATCTCGGAAGCACACCGCTTCACGCCTTCTTTCGCGTGGTAATGCCTGCAATAATGCCGGGAATCACATCCGGCCTTCTCATGTCATTCACGCTCTCTCTCGATGATTTCGTAATAAGCTATTATACAAACGGCTCAAGCTTTCAAACACTTCCGCTGTACATATTCTCGATGACAAAAAGAACAGTCAAGCCTGATATGTACGCACTGTCGAGCTTGATTTTCGTAACCGTTCTTGTGCTTCTGCTGATAATCAACATCGGTCAGATAAAGCAGGAGAAGAAAAACAAAAAGCTTTAACACACGCTGCACTAAATACAAATTTCCAAAACAAAAGGAGTTAAAACAAATGAAAAAAAGACTTTGCGCAATCTTCACAGCGATAATCCTCGCGGCCCTCACCCTCACCTCATGCGGAGGACCAATCACCGAAATAGAATCCCCCCGTGCCGAGTACACGCGCGACCTTGCAGGAACAACTCTTAACGTGTTTAACTGGGGTGTATACATTTCCGACGGAAGCGAAGGAACGCTTGATGTAAACAAAGCCTTCGAAAATCTCACAGGTATCAAAGTAAACTACACAAACTATGACTCAAACGAAACAATGTATTCAAAATTAAAATCGGAGGCGGTTTCCTACGACATAATCATCCCCTCCGATTACATGATAGAGAGACTTAAAAATGAAAATATGCTCGCAAAGCTCGACTTTTCAAAAATCTCCAACTACGATCTCGTTGATGAAAAATACAAAAATATGTACTTCGATGAGAACAACGAATACAGCGTTCCCTACTCCGTCGGTCTTGTAGGTCTTATATACAATACAACAATGGTCGAAGGCACGCCCGACAGCTGGAGCATAATGTGGGACGAAAAATATGCGGATAATATTCTTACATTCGACAATCCCCGCGATGCTTTTGCAATTGCTCAATTCCTTCTCGGAATCGACATAAACACCACTGACAAAGCAGATTGGGACAAGGCGGCAGAAAAACTCAAAGAGCAGAACGCCATCCTCCAGAAGCGCGTAATGGATGACGTGTTCAACAAGATGGAATCCGGAAATGCAGCTATCGCTCCGTACTATGCCGGCGACTTCTACACAATGGTTGAGAACAACCCCGACCTCGCATTCGTATATCCCAAGGAAGGAACAAATATCTTTGTGGACTCTGTATGCGTTCCCTCAAACGCACAGAATTACGAAGCGGCTATGATGTATATAAACTTCCTGCTTGAGCCTGAAGTCGCTCTCGCAAACGCAGAGTACATATACTACGCATCTCCCAACACATCCGTCACAAGCAATCCCGAATATTCGCTGTTCGAAGATGAAATCATCTATCCCTCCGAGGAAGATCTTCCCTACGTCGAATACTTCCACGATATAGACTCCGAAATCCGCGCTTACTATGAAAAGCTTTGGGAGGACATTCTCCTCAAATGATAACAGGCATATAAAACTAAGCAGCCTGAGATTCGTTTTGAATCTCAGGCTGCTTATATATTTCAGAGCTTCAATGTTCTCTCATATGCGGCAATAACCGATTCCATGACCGCATACCGCAATCTGCCGCGTTCGAGAGCTTCAATCCCCGCAATTGTAGTGCCCGCCGGGCTTGTAACCTCATCCTTTACAACAGCGGGATGCTTACCCGTCTCGGAAAGCAGCTTTGCAGTACCTGCCAGGGTTTGTATCGCGTACTCCATTGCCTTAACGCGCGGAACTCCGCATTTTACCGCACCGTCAGCCAATGCTTCAACAAAAAGGCACACATATGCGGGGCCGCATCCGCTGAGAGATGCCGCGGCATCCATCAAGCTTTCGGGAATTATATCTATTTTACCTGACGCGCTCATGAACTCCGTAAACTCCTCTGCTGAAGTCTGAGCGACATTATCCGTCACCGTACACAAAATCATTGCCGCCCCTACCGATGCCGCCACGTTCGGCATGATTCGAATAACGGGGTATTCACCGCCCGCCATCTTACGAACCGAATCCATTGAAACACCGGCCATAATGGATACGATAACGAACCTGTCATTTCTTTCGGCAAGCACCGATTTTATTGATTCAAACGTTGATTCCGCTCCCTGCGGCTTTACGCAAATAAATACATACTCAGCATCGCGCGCAATCTCTGTCGCACTCGACGAAACACAGCCGTACTTCTTAACAGCCGATTCCACCTTTTCGGAGAAAAAATCACATACGAGAATTTCATCTCCGTTAATTTTTTTCGCACACGCCTCAAGGAGCGCGCCGCCCATATTTCCAATTCCGATAAATCCGATTTTCTTTTTCATTTTATGCTCCGTTCAAATGCTTATCTGATATTGCCTTTTCCGCGAACTATATACTTGTAGGTGCAAAGCTCGGCAAGTCCCATAGGTCCTCTCGCGTGAAGCTTCTGCGTGGAAATCCCCATTTCACAGCCAAGTCCAAACTCACCGCCATCGGTAAATCTCGTGCTTGCATTCACGTAAACCGCCGCGCTGTCAATTGAGCGCACAAATTTTTCAGCATTTTCCTCGCTGTTTGTGAGTATTGATTCGCTGTGATGAGTGGAATGTGCGTTAATATGTGCTATCGCCTCGTCAGCCGAATCCACAATACCCACAGCCATAATATAATCGAGAAATTCCGTATCGAAATCCCGCTCCCCACAGGGAACTCCGTCAATTATCCGAGCGGAACGAGAGTCAACTCTAAGCTCCACCGGAACTTTGCCCGTATTTTTTCGTTCTGTCACAAGTCGGTCATACAGCTTTGGCAAAAATTCTTTCGCAATTCCGCTGTGAACAAGGCAAACCTCCATTGCATTGCATACTGACGGACGGCTTGTCTTTGCGTTTTCGATAACGGAAAGTGCAGTATCAATATCTGCCGAGGCATCAACAAAGATATGACAGATACCCGTTCCCGTTTCGATACACGGAACTCTCGCTTCCTCGACACAAGTGCGTATGAGTCCGGCACCTCCCCTTGGGATGAGAAGGTCGATATATCCCTCTCCGTGCATTAAATCAATTGAGCTTTGACGAGTGGTATCCTCGACACACCCTATAAGCGCCTCAGAGTATCCTGCCGCCACGCAGCCCTCCTTAAGAGCATCCGTAATAGCTTTTGCAGAGCGATAAGCGTCGCGTCCGCCGCGAAGTATAACGGCATTTCCGCTCTTGATGCACAATGCCGCGGCGTCAGAGGTGACATTTGGTCTGCTTTCGTAGATTATTGCGATAACACCGAGCGGAACAGCGGTTTTCTCGATTTTCAAGCCGTCTCCGCGCTCTTTTGATTCGATAACTCTCCATGCGGGATCGGGAAGTGCCGCGACATCAAGTATCCCCTGCGCCATAGCCTTGATTCTGCTCTCGGTAAGGCTCAGTCTGTCAAGCATAACATCGGATATTCTTCCCTTTGCCGCATCTACGTCAATCTTATTTTCAGAAAGAACAACATCCATGCGTTCCGTCAAGCATCTCGCCATTTCGGAAAGGATTTTATTTTTGTCATCCGTAGGTGCCGCCATTATCTCTGCCGCAGCCGCCTTTGTCTCTTTCATTATCTCAAGTGTAGTCTTCATATGGTTTTCCTTTAATCATTTTTTGTTTCACTCGGAATGTAGTCAATATATGAAAGTATTTCATCCGCTTTCTCCTGCGGAACAACATAAACTATTGTTGATTTTTCGGGAGACATAAATATTCCGGCATCCCCATCCGAATCACCAAACATAAGGGTATACGAAGTAGAGAGGTAATTTGTCGTCTCATTCCCCTGCTCATCGGTAGATTTTACCGCCTCTTTATACGAAATGCTTACCGAAGAATTTCCGTCAATTCCGTATGCTTCGTCAAGCTCCTCTGAATCGGCAAAATAATCTCTCCAATCAGAGAACGGTATCCCGTCTATCAATTCGGCAAGAGCGGAGATGCCCTCCTTATCCGAAATCTTATTTTCATCACCGTCGGATTTTACTTTTATTTCGCTGATATAGTCTGTATCTGAAATTACCGACGGAATCGAATCAAGCGTTATCAGAGATTCAAGCGCATAGTCGAAATACGGAACGAGTCCTGCCGCAATCATGTACATATCACCGTCTGCCATAAAATAATAACTTCCCGTAAATGTATTCAGATTTCCTATTTTATATTCATGCGACGTACCGTCTGTGTATTTGACGTATATATCATATGCAGGCTCGGTAAGACCGTAATCGGCAGGATTCCCCTCGTCAACTGTTCGCTCAACGGCGATTTGCGATATTGCCGATGCCATATACGCTACCGTTTCCGAATTCAGAGGAAATTTTTCATCCCCTGCGTAAGTCCATATTCCATTTGATTGGTAGAATTTCAGTTCATCCTGCCCCTTTTTGGTATACGAAAGTACGGATACCGTTGTATAATCGTACTCCGCAATCATCGTAGGCTCATTTTTTGCCGCTTCTTCGGCGAGACGCTCCGCCTCAGCCTTTCTGTTCGCCGCGGACATGACCGAATATCCTATCCAAAGAAGCACCACAAGCACAATGAGAATAAGCAATGGCAAAAATTTATTTTTCTTTTTTTTCTTTATCATAGATACTCCAATTTTATTTTTTACGTCTCTTGAACCATACCGCAAATCCGATGCCGATTACAGAAAGAGGTATTATAATCACAACTATCGCCGACCAGATATTAGAATCCGCTTCGGTAAGTGTAAGCGGTGCTACCTGAAGCTGTTTAGCCAAAATCGAAAGATTGATTTTGTTTTCGCTCATCCAATTGAGTGACGACATAAACACAGCGGAGTTTCCGCCCGATACATACATATCGGAGCCTTCATCGACAATCCCCTGAGACGAGAACCAAACAAATTTATACTCATCGGAGCGAGCACCGTCAGCAGCTCCCGCAACGGAAGCACCTACGTAAACCGTTCCCTCGATATCCCCCTCAACCTTATCTATGCTCGATGACATGTAGAAGTCGGAGGCCAAGCGGTCTTAGGAAGACATGG
>JAZODB010000012.1:0-2536 GCA_045596785.1 Eubacteriales bacterium | reverse complement strand
GCGTCAGGTTGTGGCCCTGAAGGCCGTGGGTTCGAACCCCATCATTCACCTTTCAAAAGTCATACGTAATTATAATGCGTGTGGCTTTTTTATTTGCTCAGTGCTTGCCGAGCAATCGTTGCTCTGTAAATAAAAAATCGCGGTTAAGTAAACCGCGATTTTTTATTTTATCCCCCAATTACCTTTTGTGTTCCCCATATTATTGTATCAGTAAAACACACAACCGTCATACATGTCCGAAAACCAAACCATGTCTGAAGATGCATCAGCGTTAAAAACATATTTGTCATCCACAGCATCAAAACAATAAATAAAGTCTTCATCATTGGTCTTGAGAGTCAAAAGACCGTTCTCCAACGAGTAAGTGCCGATACCGATATAACTGCTCACAGCGGAGAATGTCATTTGAAATGTTCCATTTGTGTACAGAATGAAGCTGGGCTTCATCGTTTGTTCAGAATCTCTGAACATATAAATACCGATTACATCCCTTTCTATTAGCTCTATCTCCGGTTGAAACGCCTTCGACGTGAAATACCATACACAGGATGCTGTTGTCAAAATTACGATCACAAAAACAAGAGAGATTATAATGCTCTTTTTCTTTCCCATATTACATTACCTCCTAATTTGCGGGGATAACTGATAAAACTTCGGTTATTACCTCATGACAGGAACATGGTATCGAATTGGGATTATTTTATTACTGCATTAAAATTCTCACACTCAAGTGCGGTATTTTCAAGCATTTTGCGAATTAAATCTGCGTATTTGCCCAAGCGTTCTTGAAGCAACTCAAAGCCGCGAATTTCAAGTGTCATTCTCCGTTCCGACAAAATATCGTGGAGAGAGTCAAGATTTCTTCCGAAATACTCGGGAACACATATATGATGCTCAATAGCATCATAAAACTCCTTGCGCGATGTTATTTCATCCGCATAAATTATTACATACTCCACAGTCATTCCTCCCCATAAAGCAATGTAAACGATTCATAGTGATCATCTGTATAGTATATCAATCCATCGTTTGAATAAACTATTCTTTTCGCCCCTCTTGAATTCTCACCAAGTGTATCAATGTCACATTCATAATATGTTCTGCCTTCCGAATCTGGCAAAAGACCCTCATAGTTTCCGAATCTTGAGCCGCCGATACACTTTCCGGGTGCGTATTTTTCAACAGAGCCGCCGCTCCATCCAAGCTTTTCCGCCTCTTTTTTGGTTATATAATTCGGAGGAAGTTCGCCGTACGTATAAATATACAAAGCTACATTGTCACAGTCGTCATATGATGCGTCTTTATCTATATAATATGAGATGTCCGATTCGTGGCTGTCCGATAATTCCGACTCATATTCTTCAATCGCATCGAGAAGCGCATCAGCAACATTATTTGCAAAGCGCTTACCACATGCCGAAAGCAATAGCATCGACATCAAAGTCAAAGCCACCAAAATAAATGATAGTATTCTTTTCATGATGCTCCCTTTTCGAGATACTGTTTCAGAATTAAAAAAAGCTTTTATTGTGATTTATCAAAGTCAATGTGAAAAATCCCCGCTATTCGACAATAACGGGGAAATTTTTTAATATCTCTTCGGAGAATTATTTTGATTATTCTGGTTCTTGCCCATATTGAGCATTTTGAGAATATCGTCAAATTCTTCGTCTGTCAGAACTGCGTTCGGATCCGGTTCGGCATCATTTTCTGCCGGCTTGCCCTTCGGCACTTCCTTGGTCACTTTGATTTGCTCTTTAACTCCCGCTTTGATTTTTCCGGCAGCTATCGGCTTTATAGCGGACTCAGAGTTTTTTTTAAAAGTGGAATCAAGCTCGTTTTTGTTCTCAAAACCGGTTGCAATAATTGTAACTCTCATAGTGTCTTCAAGAGTTTCATCAAATGCCGCACCCCATATTACGGTAGCATCTTCCGCAGCTTCAGAACTTATGAAATCGGATGCAATATCAATATCCTCAAGGGCTATGTCAGGTGAAGCGGTAATACTGATAAGAATTCCCCGCGCACCGGAAATTGTTGTTTCAAGAAGAGGACTCGAAATGGCATTTTTGGCAGCTTCGGAAGCCTTGTCCTTACCGGAAGCTTCTCCTACTCCCATGTGAGCATATCCGGCATCCTTCATGATGGATGTAACATCGGCAAAATCAAGGTTTATATACTCAGGAACATTTATAAGCTCGGTTATACTCTGAACGCCGCGGCGCAGAACATCGTCTGCCACCTGAAAAGCATTCATGAGAGTAATCTTTTCTCCGACTTCCTTAAGTCTTTCGTTGGGAATGATGATAAGAGAGTCCACGTATTCCTTAAGTCTTTCGATACCTGCCTCAGCCTGCTCCATTCTCTTCTTGCCTTCAAACGCAAAGGGCTTGGTTACGATTCCGACCGTAAGGATTCCCATTTCCTGAGCAATTCTCGCGACAACAGGAGCTGCTCCGGTACCCGTACCGCCTCCCATACCGCTCGTAACGAATACCATATCCGCACCCTCAAGCGCATTCTTGATATCCTCTTC
>JAZODB010000011.1:0-3464 GCA_045596785.1 Eubacteriales bacterium | reverse complement strand
GGCTCATTTTAAGCGATTCTTGATTCATTGGTTTCCGTCAAATCGCCGAAGCGTTTGATTGATAAGCCTATATCAGCACAAAAGGTAAAAGGGAACAAGTCATTGTCGGCTTGACATAAACGGATGCTCGTGATATAATATTTGGTTGTAAAACAATCGAAAAAACGGAGGTTCTCCGATATATGAATAACTCAAGCAGCTCTTATCGGCACTTCGATATTGCCGTAGTCGGCGCAGGTCACGCCGGAGTTGAAGCCGCCCTTGCCGCCGCAAAAATCGGCATGAAAACCGCACTGTTCACCATGTCTCTCGATTCTGTCGCAAACATGCCGTGCAATCCGTCTATCGGAGGCACGGGCAAAGGACACCTCGTATTCGAAATCGACGCGATGGGCGGAGAAATGGGATATGCCGCAGACTGCGTAACAATGCAGTCGCGTACTTTAAACACCAGCAAAGGTGCCGCTGTACGTTCAAAAAGAGTTCAAGCCGACAGACGCCGCTACTCCGATTTGATGAAGCAAATAATCGAGCAAACACCGAACTTAACTTTAATTCAGGCTGAGATAACCGATATTATAACCGAGCTTGACGAAAGCGGCACTCCTCATGTTGTCGGCGTAACCTCGGAGCCGTTCGGTGATTTCGAATGCAGCGCCGCAATAATCTGTACGGGAACGTATCTCGGAGGCGTAACACACGTCGGCGATGTCCGCCGAAGCTCGGGTCCTGACAATTCGCTGCCGTCAATCGGGCTTACGCCGTCACTCGCCGCGCTCGGAGTGGAGCTTATGCGATTCAAAACGGGAACTCCGCCGAGAATCCACCGCCGCTCAATCGATTTCGATGCGCTCGAAATCCAATACGGTGAGGATTTCATAACTCCGTTCTCGTACCGTACAGATATCGACAAGCTGAACTCCATAAAGCAGCTGCCATGTCACATAGTCTACACAAACGAAGAAACGCACAATATAATAAAATCGAACATACACCGCTCTCCGTTGTATTCGGGGAAAATCCACGGAACAGGACCGCGCTATTGCCCCTCAATCGAGGATAAGGTTGTACGATTTGCAGACAAGGAGAGGCATCAGCTTTTCGTAGAGCCTATGGGAATAGCCACCGACGAAATTTATCTGCAAGGCTTTTCGTCATCCCTGCCCGCCGATGTTCAAGAAAAAATGCTTCACACACTGCGCGGATTTGAGCACGCGGAAATCATGCGCCCCGCTTACGCCATTGAGTACGACTGTATCAATCCGCTTGAGCTTCGCGCCACGCTTGAATTCAAGAAAATTCGAGGACTCTACGGTGCTGGGCAGTTCAACGGTACATCAGGGTATGAGGAAGCCGCCGCCCAAGGACTTCTTGCGGGAATGAACGCCACGCTATACCTGAGAAAAATGGAGCAAATCATACTGCCGCGCCACTCGTCGTATCTCGGAACACTAATCGACGATCTTGTGACAAAAGGCACAAACGAGCCTTACAGAATAATGACGGGACGCAGTGAATACAGGATTCTCATACGTCAGGACAATGCCGAAGAGCGCGTATCCGAATACGGATTTTACAGCGGACTTCTTTCGGCTGAAAAATACAGAGAAGCATCGGAAAGAACGCGTGCCGTTCACGATGAAATCGAGCGGCTGAGTCACGTAAATATCGGTCCGTCGTCGGGAATCAACAAGCTCCTTTGCGAGCGTGAGAGCACCGAAATCACGTCGGGCACAACTCTGCGTGAGCTGATTCGCCGCCCGGGACTCGACTACGACTGCACCGCTCCATACGATTCCGCTCGCCCCGAGCTTGAAATCCGTCTCCGCGAACGTGTTTGGACAGAAATAAAATACGAGGGATATATAAAGCATCAGCTTGAGGAGGTCGGAAGACAGCAGAAATCCGAATCCACGCGATTGCCCGAAGGAATAGATTACAAATCCATAAAAGGGCTTCGCATTGAAGCGGCACAGAAGCTTGACCGCGTAAAGCCCGAAACCATCGGTCAGGCGGCACGGATATCGGGGGTAAATCCCGCAGATATTACGGTCCTTCTCATATGGCTCCAAACGGGAGCAAAGACATTCGAACAAAAGGAATATCAGGAGAACTAAATGGTAATTTCAGATAAAATACGCGCTCTCGCAAAAAAGGCGGAGCTTGAAATGTCGGAAATATTCAATGACATAGACGAAATCGCCCGTGCAAATACAGAGCACGTGCTCGACTGCTTCCGAGAATGCCGCGTCGCCGAATCTCTGTTCGCACCCTCCACAGGCTACGGCTACGGAGATGTCGGGCGCGACCGCATAGATGAGCTTGCCGCAAAGATTTTCCGCGCGGAATCGGGCTTCATGCGCACATCACTCCTCTCGGGCACACATACGATTACCGTTGCGCTCTTCGGACTTCTTCGCCCCGGAGACATAATGCTGTCGATAACGGGCACGCCCTACGACACTCTGCTTGATGTAATCGGAATAGGCTCCTCCCCCGCAGGCGAGGGCTCGCTCACAGATTTCGGTATCGAATTTAAAAAAATAGAGCTTACCGAAGAACCGTCGTCCCCAATCGATTTAAATGCTCTCAGGGCAGCACTCGCGGAATACGGCGAAAAAGTTAAGATGGTCTATCTCCAGCGCTCCAAAGGGTATGCCAACCGACCGACGCTGACATCACATCAGATAAAAAAAGCGGCAAGTGCCGTTCACTCCATCTCAGCCGAGCTTGGGATTCGTCGACCTTATGTGGCGGTAGACAACTGCTACGGAGAATTTACAGAGCTGACGGAGCCTTGCTTCGCATCCTCTGCCGATGAAGTGGGGGCGGATCTCATAATCGGCTCACTCATAAAAAATCCGGGCGGCGGTATGGCAGACATCGGCGGATACATCGTCGGTTCAGCCGAAGCTGTTAGATTGTGCGGAAATCGCCTGACCTCGCCGGGAGTCGGGCTTGAAGTAGGCGCTTCCCTCGGACAAAATCGAAACTTGATTCGAGGTCTGTTCTACGCACCGCACACGGTAGCTCAGGCGATGAAAACCGCGCATCTTGCGGCATACATGTTTGATTATCTCGGATACAAGGTAAACCCCAAGTGGAACGAACGACGCTCCGACATAGTTCAGGCTGTCGAATGTGCCACAGGCGACGGGCTTGTTGCGTTCTGCCGCGGAATACAGTCAGCATCCCCCATTGACGCGCACGTTGTTCCGTCTCCTTGGGATATGCCCGGCTATGCGGACCCCGTAATAATGGCAGCGGGGGCATTTGTCGGAGGTGCATCGATAGAGCTGTCCGCAGACGGTCCGATGCGACCGCCGTACACTGCATTTATGCAGGGCGGACTGACCTACGAAAGCGCGCGCCTCGCTGTAATGTCCTCAGCCGAAGCTGTCGGAGAAATGAAAAAATAAAAATTTTCCGCAATAATCGAAAAGTGGTTGTCGCATTTTTGGATA
>JAZODB010000010.1:0-4104 GCA_045596785.1 Eubacteriales bacterium | reverse complement strand
TCTTCTGTGAGGGGTTAGATGATCTAACCTCTCTCATATTTTCCTCAATAGCTCAATGGCAGAGCATTCGGCTGTTAACCGAAGGGTTGTAGGTTCGAGCCCTACTTGGGGAGTTAAAAGAGAGAAATCCGAAATTATTACCAATCGGCGATGGTTTCGGATTTCTTTTGCTTTTGTAAATATATTACCGCCGAGAGTAACCATCACGGTCACTTTCGGCGGTTAATCAATACAATTAAAGTTGGTGGCAATCAAGTCTGTTAGGAAGTCCCAACTTATATCTTTTCAATATGGTCGAACATTTCTCTATTCAGTTGTGCGTGTGGAACAATTTTCCACGCCATCATTATACGGAAAATGACACGCTCTGCCAATGATGAGGGCTATTCCGCTGTAACCGGTGTGGTACAGCCTTACGGAGTCGGATGAGAGCCCGTTGTACATCGGATTCCCCTCGCGTTATATCGAGCGCGATTATTTTGGATTTTTTAAAAATCATTGACAATAGTTCTTTTATAAGTTAAAATAAAAAGGCAGAGAAAACCGATATAATCCGAATTTTTCGGAGTAAAGAAAGGATTACGCATATGTTAGAACTATATGGCGATGGCATCCGCGATGATACTGCGGCAATTCAGTCGATGATAGACAGCGGAGTGTGTGAACTCAATTTACCCGCACCGAAAAAGTACTATTTGATATCAAAGCCGCTTGAGCTTCCGTCAAACTTCAGGCTTGTTTTGCCGAGGTATGCCGAGATAAAGCTTGCCGATAACTCAAGCTGCGTTATGCTGAAGAATAAGACTATGCCGGCGCGACCTGATGCGCCCGAATATCCGTTTGTTGCGAAGTTTTACGAGTATCTCGCAAAATATGCGCCCGATTTTCCTTGCGAGAATATTGAGGTCTGCGGTGGAATATGGAATTGCAATAACCTCGGACAGCGGCCCAATCCTCAGCAGTCGAATATATATGACGGATACAGCGGATTCGGCATGTTGTTCTATAATGTGAAAAATATAAAAATCCACTCGCTGACCGTAAAGGACCCCGTTACATATGCAATTAATCTTGATTGCACGTCGTATTTTACAGTCGAGGATATCTGCTTTGACTTCAATTACGGAAATCCCTGCGCTGTTAATATGGATGGCGTCCATGTGAACGGTAACTGTCATTATGGCTTGATTCAAAACCTGTACGGTACGTGCTTTGATGATATGGTTGCGCTTAACGCCGACGAGGGAATTTCCGGTCCCATAACAAATGTGGAGGTGTCGGGAATCAAGGCGGAAAACTCGCACAGCGCGGTAAGACTTCTCGCATGTGCCGAGAAAATCGAGAATATACATATTCACGATGTATACGGAACGTATTACCAATACTGTATAGGCTTGACGAAGTATTACCAGCGCGAGCCGATAGGGCATTTCGAGGGGATTACGATTGACAATGTTTTTGCCTCAAAGGCAGACAGACTGTCGGTATACCAAAAAGACGGAACGTACGTCTATCCGCTGATTTACATGGAGAACGACGTGACGATTAAGGATGTTTCGATTTCTAATGTGAGAAGAAAGGAAAAAAGTACGCCTGTCGCGACGTTATATCTTGGGCATAATGCCTGCGCCGAGAGCATAAGCATTTCGAGAGTCTCCGTCGAAAACAAAACCGGAAAGAAAATGCCGATGTTTGTGAATAACGGAAGCATAAAGGAGCTTTATCTTTCAAAAATTCAAACATGCGGCGATGATGCACTTGTGAATTACGGGGAGATAAAAAGAATCCTTTGACATAAAGATTCCGCAGACCTCGAAACACCCGGGGACTTCGAAAAAGTTCCTTTTTTCGCTTCCTTTTTCCTCGCTAAAGGAAAAGAAGGAATAAATGATTTGCATACACAAAAAGGGTTGTCGCATTTTTGGGAAAATTATCCCAAATGCGGCAACCCCTTTTTTGTGCTGAGCGTTTTTTGATTTACACGGGTATTTCCTTCAGCAGCTTAACCGCATCTGCGGCGCGCTGCTTTATTTCGTCAAACTCGCCTTTTTTTATCATGTCGGGCGCAGCAATCCAGCTTCCGCCGCATGCGAAAACCGATTTGCATTTGAGGTACGATTCAAGATTTGTCGGGACAATACCGCCCGTCGGCATGAAGCGAACAGTCGGGAACGGAGACGAGATGGCTTTCAGCATTTTGACGCCGCCCGACGCATCTGCCGGAAAGAATTTCATAGCGTATATGCCGAGTGACAGAGCGGACTCAACATCGGTCGGCGTACATACTCCCGGAATATACTGTAATCCGAGCTTGCCGCAGCAATCTGCGGTTTTTGGATTCAGTCCGGGGGATGCGGCAAATTCCGCACCCGCATCTGCGGCGGCGCGAATTTGCTCGCAGTTCAGCACATTTCCCGCACCGATTGTCATTGACGGAAATTCGCGCTTTATCATGCGTATTGCTTCTTCGGCAGAGTCGTTTCGGAATGACACCTCAGCGCAGGGGATTCCACCCTCGCACAGTGCTTCGGCGGCTTGCAATGCCTTCTTTGCATCGCTTATAACGATGGCTGGAACGATATGCAGTGCAGAGAGCTTCTCTATGATTGATGTTGTGCTCATAATTTACAGTCCTTTTATTATAATTCTGCTTTAATGAAATATGTATATTAAAAGTATAACATTTTAAGGGGGCTTTTGTCAATCTTTACGCAAATATTTGTGCCAAAATAAGTGTGAATTTTGATTTCACCATGAGAATGGCGCGGACTTGCAAAGATTTTTGAATATGAATAAACGATAGCTTTTTGGGATAAATTATACTTGGTGCCTGAATTTGCGAAAAGGAGGGCGTTGAAATTTAACTGATGAAACGGAAGCGGGGATATATGATGGATGGAGTGAAAAAACAAAAAAGCGGTGCGGTTTTCGGTGTTCTGCAAAGAGTGGGGCGCTCATTTATGCTGCCTATCGCATTACTGCCTATTGCGGGGCTTCTTCTCGGAATAGGCTCGTCGTTTACAAATGCGGCAACTATCGCAACGTACAATTTGGAGTGGCTTCTCGGAAATGGGACTTTTTTAAATATCGTTCTGTCGATAATGAGTGAGACGGGGAATATCATTTTTGCAAACCTGCCGATAATTTTTGCAATGGGTGTTGCACTCGGTATGGCTGAAAACGAAAAGGCAACTGCCGTTCTCTCGGCGGCGATTTCGTTCTTCGTCATGCACCGCACTATTTCCACACTTCTTTCTCTTAACGGCAAGCTTGACGGAGAAGCTCTTGAGGGCACTATCGCCAATGTGGTTGGTATTCAGTCCCTTGAGATGGGCGTTTTCGGAGGCATTATAGTCGGTCTCGGAGTCGCGTTTCTGCATAACCGATTCTATAAAATAAAGCTTCCGAACGTGATATCGTTTTTCGGTGGAGTTCGCTTTGTACCGATTATATCATCTGTTGCGTACATTCTCGTCGGAGTCCTCATGTACTTCGTGTGGCCCGTTCTTCAGGGATGGATTTACTCACTCGGAGATCTCGTTACACGTTCGGGATACGTGGGAACATGGATTTACGGTATCATTGAACGTGCGCTGATTCCGTTCGGACTGCACCACGTATTCTACATGCCGTTTTGGCAGACGGGACTCGGCGGAAGCGCAATAATCGACGGAGTTACCGTTTACGGCGCGCAAAATATTTTCTTTGCGGAGCTGGCATCACCGTCTACTGAGGTGTTCAGCGTGTCCGCAATGCGCTTTATGTCGGGTAAATTCCCGTTTATGATTTTCGGACTTCCCGGTGCGGCTCTTGCTATGTACAATACTGCAAAGCCCGAAAAAAGAAAGGTCGCGGGCGGACTTCTTCTCGGCGCCGCACTGACGTCGATTCTCACGGGAATTACCGAGCCGCTTGAGTTTACGTTTTTGTTTGTCGCGCCTCTTTTGTACGCGATTCACTGCGTTCTTGCAGGGCTTTCGTATATGCTTATGCATATTTTGAATGTAGGTGTGGGAATGACATTTTCCGGAGGTCTTATCGACCTCACTCTGTTCGGGGTATTGCAGGGGAACGCCAAGACTAACTGGATAAATATTGTTTGGG
>JAZODB010000009.1:0-2801 GCA_045596785.1 Eubacteriales bacterium | reverse complement strand
GTCTTCCTAAGACCGCTTGGCCTCCGACTTTGATTAAGGTAATCGTGGGTCCGGCTAAAAAATCACGTGTAATAAGCGAAGCCGAAAAACGCCTGACCGCATACCATGAAGCCGGTCATGCAATTACAACATGGGTACGTCAGCCTGACGATCCCGTTCATCAGATTTCAATTATTCCGAGCGGAAGAGCAGGTGGATATACCCTCTCATTCCCGAAGGTTGATAAATCCTACATGTCACGCAGCATGATGGAAAGCGAAATCGTAACTCTCCTCGGTGGGCGTGTATCCGAGCAAATCATACTCGGCGACATCTCCACAGGCGCATCAAACGACATTCAGCGCGCCTCAACAATAGCGCGCCATATGGTAACAAAATACGGTATGTCAGACCGACTCGGTCCGATACTCTACGGAAGTGAATCTTCCAGCGACGAAGTATTCCTCGGACGTGACTTTAATCAAACGAAGAATTACTCAGAAGAAACCGCATCCGTTATCGACAGCGAAGTAAAAGTTATCGTAACAAAGGCCTATGATGATGCAAAGGAAATTCTCGAAGCAAATATCGACCGCCTGCATTTCGTTGCGTCATATCTTATGAAAAATGAGATTATGGAAGAAGCCCAGTTTGTACGTGCCATGACTGAGCCTGACATTACGATAGAGGCACTTGAAGAAATGGTAGCTGAAAAGAGACGCAAGAGTCAAGAGGAAAATGAGGCGCACGCACGCCACATTGCTGAGCTTGAACGTAAGCGCGAGGAGGAGAGAGCACGTGCGGAAGCGCACGAGCATCGACGTGAAAGCGTGATAAATCCTGCTGTTCCGCAAGAAAACGAAAATGACGAAAACGAAAATAAGTTTTAATAAAAAATCGGTTCACATATAGGGTGAACCGATTTTTTTATTGTAGCCTTTAAAGGCGTCAACATAAACCCGCGTTTACAAAATATAAAGTCAAAATCAATTTCGAACAACAGCAGCAGCGTACCATCCGTTTTCGTATCTTTCGTCTGCAACGCGGTATCCCTCTCTGCCGAGAACTTCAAGAACTTCCCCTGCTCTTTCTTCAATGATACCCGAAACTATAAGCACTCCGCCCTCTGCCATGTATTCACATACATCGGGAGCAAGACGGATTATGATGTCTGCCACGATATTTGCAACAATTACGTTATACCCACCGCATACTTTGTCCGCCTGCTTCAAAAGGTCCGAAACCTCGCATTTAACGTTTGTCGTATGATTAAGCTCAGTATTTTCACGAGCTACTCTCACCGCCACAGGGTCTATATCACATGCAAAGCATTTTCCCGCACCGAGCTTTGCGGCGGCAATAGCAAGAATACCCGAACCGCAGCCCACATCAAGCACAGAACAACCGTCGGTCGTATATTTTTCTACAAGCCCCGCGCAAAGACGTGTGGTTTCATGTGTTCCGGTACCGAATGCCATCCCCGGATCCATAAGCACGGTTATCTCGTTCTCAGACGGCTCGTATGTTTCCCAAACAGGCACAATTACAAGCCGCTTTCCCGTTTTTATCGGCTTGTAATATTGCTTCCATGAATCTGCCCAATCCTCTTCGCACACGCCCTCATGTGTCAGTTCAAAGTCAATTCCAAGACTTTTAAGCCGCTGATTGATAAACAGTTCACTTTCTGCGGGAGCTTTTACAGTAGGAATGAAAACAGATACAACCGCTTTACTTCTGTCCGCTTCAAGTATACTTTCGTCTATGAGGTCACCGTAAACCCCGTCAAGAATTTGCTCAACGTCTGAAAAATCCTCTATCATCAAGCCATTGTCAACCATACTCATAACACTTGAGACGGTTTCAACATCTTCGGAATTGCATTTTACCTTTATTTGTATCCACTTTTTGTCTTGGTTCATACCCTACTCCGTTTTTCCGTCTTTTTTGTTGAAAATTTTCTTAAATAGGTTGGTGCGCTTTGAATAATTGGATTCTCCGCATGAAGCCGCAAACTTTTCAAGAAGTTCTTTCTGCTCTGCATTCAGATTCTTCGGAATTTCAACCACAACTGTTACAAAAAGACTGCCCCTGTATTTAGAATTTACACGTGTAACACCTTTGTTTTTAAGCGTAAATACCGTTCCCGTCTGAGTACCTTCGGGAATAGTATATTTCTGTGAACCTTCAAGAGTTGGGATATTGATTTCCGCTCCAAGCGTTGCCTCGGCATATGTCACAGGAACCTCGCAGTACAAATCGACTCCGTCACGTTCAAATACCGAGTGAGACCGAACACTGATTATTATCTGCAAATCCCCGGCAGAGCCGCCGTTTACACCATCGTTACCTTGATATTTAAGCCCAATTTGCTGTCCGTCATCAATACCTGCCGGAATACTTACCGTAAGATTCTTAGAAGCTCTCACGAAACCGTTTCCGCGACATTTTTCGCACTTGTTCTCAATAATTTTCCCGGTTCCGTGACACGCATCACACTGCTTCGCTGTCTGAATCACGCCGAACGGAGAGCGCTGCTGAACTCGCACCTGACCGCTTCCGCCACATGCAGAGCATGTTTTGGGAGACGTACCTTTAGCGGCACCCGAGCCGTCGCAATCTCCGCATTTTTGTACTTTCTGATATGTTATCTCCTTCTTACATCCAAATACCGCTTCCTCAAATGTAAGTGTCATTCTGACTGCTATATTATCGCCGCGAATCGGACCGTTTCTTCTTGTTCCACCCGACGAGCCGCCAAAAAAGCTGGAAAAAATATCATTAAAATCAAATGCCCCGAAGTCTCCAAATCCGCCGAAGCCGCC
>JAZODB010000008.1:0-5867 GCA_045596785.1 Eubacteriales bacterium | reverse complement strand
GTAGTCCTTTTTAACGTAAGCGGAAGAGGTTGTGGAAAGAAGTCCGTTTACAGCATGAGTTCCGTCAGATACTATTCCGTGAGCCGCGCTCATCATAACGTAAATATTCGTGCTCGAAAGGAGCGACAGCGGACCGCTTTCAGCGGAACCGAGGTTCGGGAAAAGGTTTCTCGGGTCACCGATATAATTGTTTTTGCTGCCCTCCACAACAATTCCGTCAATCGGTTCAAGTCCCATATAAGCACAAAGCAATGTGAGATTAGGCATAGCCGCGGAGTTGTACGAAACACAGCTTGTAACAAGGATTATTCCTCCGCCCTCATCAAGATAAGCCTTAAGCATTTCACATTCCTGTGAGGAAATGTCGGATGTCGGGTTGTTTATCAGAATTGATGTACAATCTGCGGGTATCGCCTCAACTGTAAGAAGGCTCAGCTCCCCTCTCCCGATATTTTCGCTTGCAATATACGACGCCATTGTATCGGAAAGTGCAGTTTCTCCATGACCGCTGAGTGAATACACAGTGGGAATCTCATCACGTGTCACATAGTCGAGAGCCGTTGTAAACATAAGCTCTCCGTAAAAATACGGAGTTCCGGATGGCATCTGACCATAGTAATAATAAGCATAAAGCTCCTCTTCGGAATATTCGGTCCTGTATATATCATAATAATCAACGCAGTAGAATCGCTTTCCGCTCTCGGCGATTACCGAGTTTGATGACAGAGTCTCACTCGTGTACTTTGAAATAAATGTCGGATTTGTTATAGGATCTATATTTACCGTTTTGATATGTTCATTCAGAGCAGAATACTTCCCGAGAAGCTCGGTAATCGTAGCATCCTCGGCACCACGCTGTGCAAGAATATAGAAAGTAACATCCTCGTCAACTTCGGAAATCACAGCATTACTTTCTTCGCCGACAGTATAAAGCTGAAGCTGAGACATATCGAACTTCGTGTATGTTTCGGGAATTTCCGAGATGAACAAATTCAAAAGAATCACAACCGCAATCACAACCGCGGTCATTGTTATGTTGAAAGAGCCTATCTTCAGGTATTTTTTATTAATTCCGTTTTTCTTCGGAAGATTTTTGTTTTCGTTATTCATGTTTGTCCCTCCATCAGTTCCAGCGTTTCTTTTCCATCGACTGCACTGTGAGGTAAACAAACAGTACCGAAGTTGAAATGTAGAATATAATCGCGGTTAAATCGAAAATACCATTCTGAAATGCGGAAAGCCTGTCGAACAATGCCAGCTTAGATAAAAGCCCTGGAATCAATCCCGTGAATACGCTTGAATCAATAAGATAGACAATTATCGCCGCAGCGGCTATTACAGCTGTTACCGAAGCCGAAATTACGGTATTTTTTATCATTACATGAACGACAAGTCCGATAATTACGGCTATTGCCACAACTCCTATGAGAGAGGCATCGGCAGTTGAAGGAATCAGGGTTGAAATTGCTGACATCAGATTAATAAATATCATCGTTCCGAGTGATATTACAGCTGCAATGACCTGGCTTTCGGTGAGAGACGAGATGAACATACCTATCGCTATCAGAGCGGCTCCGAGAAGGAAGAATGCCAAAATCGAAGCATATGCGCTTGAAAGATGTGCCGCGCCGAACACGGAAAGAATAAGCGGATAGAAAAGCATGACACACATCGGAATCGCAAGAACAGTAACCATAGCAGCGTACTTTGCAATAACGATTTCCGTCACACTTATAGGCAGTGAATACAGAAGCTGGTCTGTGCGGCTGTGCTTTTCCTCAGCAATGGAGCGCATTGTGAGAATCGGCACGGCAAGAAGATAAATAAACGAAACACCTGAAAGCGTAATCTCAAAATTAGGATAACGCCCCACTAAATTATAGGCAACCATAAATATGCCGGTAAGGAGCAGGAGAAATCCCACAAATATCGCTCCCGTCATTCCCGTAAAATATGATTTGAGTTCTCGTCTGTATACGGCTGTCATTTGTAATTCTCCTCTCAGTTTCCGCCGAACAGCGGCTTGTAATCATCGCTGTCGGATTTTTTATCGGATTCAGCTTTTTTTGTTTTATCCTCGACAGGCTCTGTCTCAATTTCAGAATTTTCCGTCGAGTTTTCTTCGTCAGACTTTCGTGCAGCGTTATCCATAGCCGATTGAACGAAAATATCCTCCGCGCTGAGATTTGACATATCAGTCGGCTCCGCTTCGACCGGAATATCACGCCTTTTTACCTCCCCCGTCAGTTCAAGGAATACCTTTTCAAGTGTAACTTCCTCATACTCCATTGAAAGAATAGGGGTTTTCATATCTGCAAATCTAAAGAACAAGTCCTCGCGTATATCGCATGTGCTGTCGACAGCAATTCTCGCATGAACTCTGCCAAGCTCTGACGGTTCCGTCTGCACCTCAATAACTGCGGGGATAGTCTCAATGGCGCGCCGTATCTTCTCTTCATCACCGCGAGCCAAAATATCGACATAGTTTTTGCCCTCATACAGTTTCGTCAGATTTTCAAGAGTGTCGCTCGCCGCGATTTTACCGTTCGCAATAATTATAACGTAATCGCAAACTGCCGAAATTTCGGTGAGGATATGGCTTGAAAGAATAACCGTATGGTCACGACCGAGCTCTTTTATAAGCTCTCTGATTTCAATAACCTGTCTCGGGTCAAGACCCACCGTCGGCTCATCGAGAATAATGATACTCGGATCACCGATAATAGCCTGTGCGATTCCGACTCTCTGCTTATAGCCTTTTGAAAGATTTTTAATAAGACGGTCAGCATACGCCTCAAGTCCGGTTTTATTTATCGATGTTTCAATTGCCTTATACAGCTTGTCACCTGTCAGTCCTTTTGCCCTGCCGACAAACTCAAGGTATTCGGTTGGCGTCATATCAGTGTAAAGCGGCGGCTGTTCGGGAAGATATCCCACACATGATTTCGCCATTACAGGCTCTTCATAGATATCATATCCGTTTACTGTAACCTCACCCTCTGTTGCGGCAAGGCATCCGGTGATTATATTCATGGTAGTGGATTTTCCGGCTCCGTTCGGACCGAGAAATCCGCAGATAAGTCCGTCTTTCACGGTAAAGCTGACATCGCGGACAGCCTCAACACCACCGTAACGCTTAACTAAATTTTTAACTTCAATCAATGTTATTTCCTCCGATTAAATATGTAAAATAAAATTTATCGCTCCGAACAAATTATATGCAAAGCCGCATATACCGCAGCTTATGCTTTGAATGTACATTTGACCGCTGTCTTACCCTATATTATATCACGTATATTGTGTCAATATTTGAATAAAATGACAATTTATTATACTTTTTATTTTTCCATATTAAATTTCAGTTTTCATGTCGAAATTTTAACAAACGAATCTCGTGAAAATGTGCTGATTCCATTGCAAATTATATTTTCTTGTTGTATAATAATGTTGTATATTTATTTTTACGACAGTCGCATCTGAAAGGTTAAGGTATATAAATGAGCAAAGACATCGGAATTGATCTCGGGACCGCAACGGTTCTTGTATATGTCAAAGGAAAAGGCATAGTTATCAAAGAGCCTTCCGTTGTTGCAATAGATAAAAACACCGATAAAATATTGAAAGTAGGCAGAGAAGCTCAGCTTATGCTCGGCAGAACGCCCGGTAATATCACAGCAATCCGCCCTCTTCGCGACGGTGTTATCAGCCAATACGAAATCACTCTGCGCATGATACAGCATTTCATAAAGAAAGCCTGCGGCACCGTCATCTTCAAGCCCCGTGTAATAATCTGCGTTCCGTCGGGAATCACCGAGGTTGAAGAGCGCGCGGTTGTCGATGCCGCAACTCAGGCGGGAGCAAAGCGTACATATTTGATTGAAGAACCTGTTGCCGCGGCTATCGGTGCCGGAATTGACATATCCGCACCCGTCGGGCACATGCTTGTTGATATCGGCGGCGGAACCACTGATATTGCGGTTCTTTCCCTCGGCGGTGTCGTTGTATCGGAGTCGATAAAGGTTGCGGGAGATAAATTCGACGAGGCGATAATCCGCTATGTCCGTCGAAAACACAATGTCCTTATAGGAGAACGAACCGCAGAAGAAATCAAAATAAAAATCGGCTCTGTATGGCCGCGCGAAGACCCCCGCACTATCGAAGTTAAGGGCAGATGCTTGATTCAGGGACTTCCGCGCCTTGTTCGGATATCCTCGTCGGAAATTCCCGATGCACTTGAAGAGCCGATAACAGCCATAATCGAAGCTGTTTGCAGTGTTATCGAGCGCACTCCGCCGGAGCTTATCGGAGATATTATAACAAACGGAATAGTTATGACGGGAGGCGGAAGCTTACTGTATGGGCTTGACCATCTCATTGAATATGCTACGGATATAAAAACACGTATTGCAAACAAAGCGGTATCATGTGTGGCTATCGGAACTGGCAAGAGTCTCGACCATATTGCCTCAATTCCCGAGGGTGCCATAAACATATCACGCCAAAGAAGTTCAAGACTATAATATATTTTAACAAAGATGCATGTCGGGCGAGCGTCGGCTGAGTGACAACAATCTGAAAACAAAAGCCACTCTGCGAGTTTCGCCCAATCTTTGTACAGTGGGGCGAAAAAATGAACATCTCAGCCGCAGCTGAGGGCATTTACTCAAAGTCAAACCGCCGCCTCCGGAGTGTTGAATGTGCGTTTATCGGATTTGTCAACTCTTGCGCCGCATTTGTTGTAAATCTCGTTTTGAACTACGTTCTCATTTTCGGTGCATTCGGCTTTCCGGAGCTTGCCGAAAGGTTCGCAGAAAACAACCCTGTGACAATAATTGCAAATATCATTCTTATAATCGGTGCTCTCATCACAATATGCGGTATAATCCTTATAATAATTTTGCGGCGTTTTGCCAAAAAACAAAAAAATTCCGTCAGACAAAAAGCAAAATCAATGTCTGACGGATTTTTTATGCTTATCCCAAAACGGGGGTATCGACAAATTCAATAATATTTCCGTCTGCCGAATCTGTTTCAAAAACAATGATTTCGTTTGCTCCCGATTTCAGCATGGGTACGGGGCGATACAAAAGCCGACATTACCTAAGTATGTCGGCTTAATGTTAAATTGTTGCAGTATAATCGGCGCTTATGCCATTTTGTTCAGCATAAGAGTGAATTGGCTCTTTTTGTGTGCCGCGTTATTCTTGTGAAGAATACCGTGAGCCACAGCCTGATCCATTTTTTTAACTGCTGCCTTGTAAGCGACTTCCGCCTCAGCCTTGTTTCCGGATTCAACTGCCGCAAGGTACTTTTTAACTGTTGTGCGAAGCTGACTCTTGAAAATTTTGTTCTGAAGTGTTTTAACGGAAATAACTTTTACACGCTTTTTTGCAGATTTGATATTAGGCATTTTTTCTCCCTTTCGATTTTTTTACGGAATGATTACCGAACAAAGCCTGATTGCGCCTGAGAGGGTACGCAAAACGGGCAATTTCATATACTATGTTATTTTATCACGTTTTTAATCTTTTTGCAATAGTTTTCAAAAAATTTACCTATAAAATAAATCGAATTTTTAATGTTGTTTGTCATTTTTTTTAGGCATTTTTTTACATTCTATTTTACATTTCAAGTTGTAACGGAATAAAAATTATGGTATAATTATATTCATGGTTATATTATGCCAAAAATACAATTAACACAAATAATACTGAAAGGCTAAAATATATGAAATATCTCGTTCTCGTGCCTGACGGAATGGCAGACAGAAAAATACCCGAGCTTGGCGGAAGAACTCCGATGGAATGTGCCGCAAAGCCAAACATGGATTCTCTCGCGAAGCAATCGGTCTGCGGAATAGTTTCGAA
>JAZODB010000007.1:0-5844 GCA_045596785.1 Eubacteriales bacterium | reverse complement strand
GGACTGATAATAATAGATGAGGAACAGCGATTCGGAGTCGCACAAAAAGAAAAACTTAAGCAAATCTCCGTAGGTGCAGACATTCTGACTCTCACCGCAACACCCATACCCCGTACACTCAACATGGCAATGGGCGGAATTGTGGATATGAGCGTGCTTGAGGAAGCGCCCGGACTCCGCTCTCCCGTTCAAACCTATGTAATGGAGTACGACGAATCGGTAATAAGTGAAGCCATTCGCCGCGAGCTCAGGCGCGGAGGACAAGTATTCTATCTGTACAATCGCGTAGAAGGAATTTACAATGTGGCAGACAAAATAAAGCGCTCTGTTCCCGATGCAAGAATAGCTGTTGCACACGGGAAAATGGAGCGTGAAGCTATCGAGGATGTATGGGAAGCTCTGATACGCGGAGAAATCGATATTCTCGTGTGCACAACAATTATAGAAACCGGAATCGACATTCCGAACGCCAATACCTTGATAATAGAAAATGCGGAAAATTACGGGCTGTCACAGCTTCATCAAATCCGCGGACGTGTCGGTCGTTCGAGCACAAGAGCATTTGCATATTTCACATACCGTAAAGGAAAACAGCTCACGGAGGTTGCGGAAAAACGTCTGTCGGCAATCCGTGAGTACGCCGAGTTCGGAGCAGGATTCAGAATCGCACTTCGCGACCTTGAAATCCGCGGGGCGGGAAATCTCCTCGGGGCCGAACAACACGGTCACATGGAGGCTGTCGGATACGATTTGTACATGAAGCTTCTTGAGGAGGCTGTGGTTGAAGAAAAAGGTGAAGAAATAAAGAAGCCTCAGCCCGACTGCGCTGTGGATATACGCTGTGACGCTTATCTCTCAAAATCGTATATTTCATCTGCTCCGCAGAGAATGGATATGTATAAAAGAATCGCGCGTGTCGAATGTGAAGCGGATTACGACGACATAATCGACGAGCTTTGTGACAGATACGGCGAGCCCAACTTTCAGGCAGTTAACCTGTGCCGCATAGCTTGGATTCGTGCAATGGGAAAAGCATGCGGATTCTCAAAAATAGAGGAACGCGACGGAACCGTAAAAATGTACACCGTTTCGTTCAATACAAAAGCAATACAGCTTCTTGCCGCTTCTTATCCGGAGCTCGGAGTAAGAGTAATGTTCGGTCAAAATCCGTACATTATTATGAAAACAAAGAAAAACATGCGAAACACAGAATTTCTGCTCGATATTCTCGGAAAATATTTGAAATTTTCCGAGGAATCACAAAAAACAACCTGAACAGAAACAAATTATTCATTTTCCCGAGATATAATATAATAATAAAGAAAACAAAAATCCGAAAGAGAAAAACAACGTGAATAAAAATATTGCCGCATTTATAATTTGTCTAATGGTTTTTTCAGCAATACTCTCTGCATGTCAAAGTGGAGAGACAGCAATGGCCTGCGGAAATTACTCGCTGAGCGAAGGCGAATTTAAGTATTATCTTTCAACCTATAAAGGAAAATTCGCCACGATTTATTCAGACTTCGATGACAGTGAAAAATTTTACTCATCCGAAATCGGAAACAATGGCGAAACAGCGGGAGAGTACCTTTTCAATACTGTTGTAAACAGTGTGAAAATGACTCTTGCCGCAAATGCGCTATTTGACGAATACGGTCTTGAGCTGAGTGATTCCGTTATCCGAACAGTCGACGATTATATCGACGATTACATTGAAGAATATGCCGGAGGAAATAAAAATTCCTTTAATCAAACACTTGGGGAGTACGGAATCAATATAAAAATGCTCCGCGAGGCTTATCTCAGAGACGAACGCACATCAGCATTATTCGTTTATCTTTACGGAGAAAACGGAGCAATCGGTATAACCGATGAGAATAGATTTGAATATCTCGAAGAAAATTACACAAGAGTTCGTCACATTTACGTAAACAATAAGTACAAATATTCCGTTGATGATGACGGACATCGGGTATATACGAAAGACGGTCTTTTTCAAACCGAGGAGCTTTCAAATGATGAGTTGGCAGCCAAAGAAGCTCTTATAGATGCAATAGACGTCTCCCTTGCAGAAGGAGGAGATTTTGAAGAAATTTATGCTGCTATGTCCGAGGATAAATATTACGAAAACGGTTATTATCTCACTCGGAGTACCGATTTTATTTCCGATGTAATAAATTCGGCGTTTGAGCTTGAAGTAGGAGAATATACAAAAATCGAATCGGATTTCGGCGTACACTATATAATGCGGCTTGAGCTTGACCAAAAACCTTGGGAGGACAAAGCTAACAGCGATTTTTTTGAAAATTATGACGAAACGGTGGCGAGCGAACTTTTCTCAAAATTCATAGAAGGAAAAATATCTGAGGTTGAGTGCAATGATGCTGTAATTTCAAATTACTCACTTATAGACTCTCCGACAAATTACAGATTCTGACAAAAAATAAGCGGAATTTTCGTTTGAAAATTCCGCTTATTTTCTTAAAAATCAAGTTCCTCTCCGGAAGGCACGATTTTTACTCGGCGCTTTCCGTCTTTTATTTCGATGAGTCCGCCCGTGTAATATTCGCTTCCGTCATCCCGTTTTGAGGCAGGTATTGAGCACACAGCCGTAGGAAAAGCCGCATTCCTGCACTCTGCCGTGTGAGGCTTTATGAAATACGCTTTATGAATATGTCCGCACACCAGCAAATCTATACCTATCTTTTCAAGCAATCTTGTCGAGTATTCGTATATTTCGTCCGCGACATCAAACGGAGACTCAAAATGATCTGCAAATGGAACATGGCAGAATGCAATTTTGTACTTCACTCCGCATCCTTTAAATCTGTTTTTCACTGTCTTCTTTTAAGAATTGACTTAAATTCGCCTACCGTCACAACCTTTAATAAAAGTATCATAGAAGCGTATATAAATACCGATAAGCATATAGCAAGCAATCCGCCTTTTCGTACACCGAGAAGATCGGACAACAGACCATATGAAAAATAAGCGAAGGCTCCCATAACAAGAGAGGCTGCTGCTGTTTTTGCGGTATTCCAAATTATAACACGGCATCCGACGAGGTACTTTCTCAGGAACACAAGATTCATTGCAATCATAACAACATAACAAATCACAGTAGCAACGGGAGCACCCATGATATTCACGGATTCAAGTCCTACGAGAACGGCATTGAGTATGCACTTCAGTGCACCGCCAACAGTCAAGCTTATAAGCGGAAGGTTAACATGCCCGAATGATTGTAAAATCGCACCGCTTATAGATACTATCGAATAAAGTATGACGGCAATTCCAAATATCGCAAGCATCGGCGCTCCCTTTGCAGCTTCTTCGGGTGTATTAAAATAAATTATGTGCATTATAGGAGAAGAGAGCACAGAAATTCCGACACCGGCGGGAAGCGCCAAAAGAAGTGCATATTTGAAGCAGGTAATCATATTGCTTCTCACCCCCTCGCGGTCGTGAGATGTAAAAGCCGAAGTAAGAACAGGAAGAATACTTACCGAAAACGGAACAATAAACGCAGATGGAAAGTTGAAAATTTTCTTTGCATTTCCGAACACACCGTAAAGCCAATTGGCACGTTCATAGGTGTAGCCGAGTCCATCCTGTAAAATACGCATAATAACGGTGGTGTCAATAAGATTCACAAGACTCATAACAGACGCACCGAGAGAAACCGGAATTGCAATTCTGAAAAGCTCACATATTATCTTTCTGTCCGTTCTCACAGGCAAATCACATTTCGGAATAACACTTTCCATACGTTTTTTTTGTACAAGCAAATAAAACGTTGCTATTGTAGCACCTATCGAAACTCCGAGAATAGCTCCGGCAGAGCCTCCGACATATTCGTATTCGGATTTAAGAAGTACATACGCAAGAAGACAGCCGAGTATCAGCTTTGAAAAAGCTTCTATAACCTGAGAAACGGCAGTATATTTCATTATGGAGTGACCTTGGAAATATCCGCGCAAAGCTGACATAAGAAAGGCACAGAATGCGGTAATCGACAGCGCGCGTATCGACATACCCGCGTTCGGATTTTTAATAAGAGAAGCAAGGATATCCGCGCCGAAAAACATTACCCCCGCAATAACTGCTCCTATTACAGTAAAGATGCGAACGGAAACCTTATAAATGCGCTCTGCCTCGGCATTGTTTCCGGAAACAAGCGTTTCACTGACCATTCTTGACACAGCTACGGGAAGTCCTGCCGATGCGAGAACAGCAAGCATGTTATAAATATCATACGCGGCATAGAAATACCCCATTCCGTCGCCGTGAAGCATATTCGCTATCGGAATAGTAAACAAAAGCCCCGCCAGCTTAACAAAAGCAGTAGAAATTGTCAGAACGAACGCACCATGTAGGAATGTTCCTCCTTTATTTGATACTGTCCCCAGTTTAATCCCTTCTTTCGCTCTAAAAAATCAAACTAAAATCAAACTAAAATAAAGAAATTTTTTCCTTGTAACATTTTATCACAGACCAAGCACATTGTCAACGTATACGATTATTTTTCCCGTATCAGCATATAACCTTAATGTCACTCTCCACGGAGCTTCGTGAAACAATAATCTGACGCTCGATTTTATCTCGCAAAGACTGCACATGAGATATTATCCCCACTGAACGACCTGTTTCAGACTGAGATTCGAGAACCGACACAGCGCTTTCAAGAGCTTCCTCATCAAGAGAGCCAAACCCCTCGTCTATAAACATAGCATCAATTTTCACCCCACCCGACTCAGCCTCGGTTTCGTCTGACAAAGCAAGTGCAAGCGCAAGCGAGGCGGAAAACGCTTCTCCGCCGGAAAGAGTACGCACATTGCGCTCACGCCCATTCCAACGGTCGATTATATCAAGCTCAAGACCGCTCTTTTCTTTCTGATTTTCCGCAATCTTTCGGCGCAAAAGCTCATATCTGCCATCCGTCATTTTCATCAGACGCAAATTTGCACGCCGAATAATCCTATCGAAAAGTCTCATTTGCCAAAATGTCTCAAGTTTTATTTTATCTTTCCCGCGCACGTTCCCGTTAGATGTATCGGAAATAGATTCAAGCGCAGTCAACCGTCGTTCCGATTCTTCAAGCTCCGCATATGTCTCCATAAGCAATTCAAAAGAAGCGCGATTTTTTTCAAGAGTAAGTTTTTGCTCGATAAGCTTTTGTTCAACGGATGCAAGATGCGATTCGCACGCCGCATACAGCGTTTCGTGCTCCGACAGTCTGTCAGCAATACTGTCTTTCAACAATAATGATATAGTGCGTACCGCAGAAGCACAGGCTTCTCGCTCAAGCTCTGCTGTGCAGAGTCTTTTCTCCGCATTTTTTGCAGCGGTTTCAAGTAACGATATTTTCTCCGACACTATCTCAATTTCATTCTCAAGCTTACAAAGATTCGCAAGAGTGTATTTTTTGTCAAGCTCACAAAGACGCGCACGCTGTTCCTCAGCCTTCACATTAAGCCGTATAAGCTTCTCGGAAATATCATCGAGATTTATTTTATTCTCTGTGAGCTCTTTGCCGTATTCGACAGCTTTATCGCGGAGTGACAAAAGCTCCGACTCAGCTCTCGTACATTCGGCAAGTTTTTCCTTAATTAAATTTGCTTTATTCAAAACAAATGCCGTCTCGGATTTGCTCTTTTCCCTTATAATCACGCAGTCTTTGCTCCCTGTTTCAGCTTCAAGCAACTGAAGCAGCTTGTCGCATTGTGCCCGAAGCTCTCCCACACTGACCGCAAGGCGCTCGGATTCGACTGCCGCCTTGTCACACATGTCGCGCATATCATCAAGCTGTTCGCGAGTAATCCGATTTTCCTCACATTTCGC
>JAZODB010000006.1:0-2455 GCA_045596785.1 Eubacteriales bacterium | reverse complement strand
GTCTCGACAGCGGAACATTTCTCGGAATTTCATCTCCGCTGTTCAGAAACGGTTTCAGACTTGTCGTATTTTCGGTAATCATAATGATAATAGTTCTGTTCTTCCGTCAGGGAATTATGGGAAATCGCGAATTTGATGCGCTGCGCTTTATTGAGTGGTGGAAAAAGCTTCCTGCGCGGCTATTCAAATCCAAGAAAAAAGATAAGTCAACAAAGACAGAAGAGGAGGCGGCACAGCAGTGAATCATGTTCTTTATCTCGAAAATCTGACAATGCAGTTCGGCGGTGTCGTCGCGGTTGATAACTTTACAATGGAAGTGAACGAGGGAGAAATCGTTTCTCTCATAGGTCCGAACGGTGCGGGAAAAACCACTGTTTTTAATGCGGTGACAGGTGTATACGAGCCGACTAACGGCAGAATATGCTTCCACGACAAAACAATGATTGCCAATCACCCTCGCGGGAAAATGAAGCGGCTGTACGCCGGGCAAAATGCAGAAACCTATCTTCACGAGAAAACCATACGGAAAACTCCGGATAAGATTACAAATTTAGGTATTGCACGTACTTTTCAGAATATTCGTTTGTTTAAATCAATGACGGTGTTCGATAATGTACTTACGGCAAAGCATATGCTTCGCACATCAAATGTTTTCTCGTCTGCGTTTATGCTTAACTACAAGGAAGAGGCGAAAATGCGTGAGGAAACCCTTGAGCTTCTGAAGCTTCTCGGACTTGAGGACGTAAAGGATGAGCTTGCGACATCACTTCCTTACGGAAGACAGCGTCACCTTGAAATTGCCCGCGCTCTTGCAACAAAGCCAACGCTTCTTTTGCTTGATGAGCCGGCAGCAGGCATGAACCCTCAGGAGACAGAGGAGCTGACTGCGTTTATTCGCAGTATTCGCGATAAATTCAAGCTGACAGTTCTGATGATTGAGCATCATATGAATCTTGTTATGGACATTTCCGACCGAATATATGTTATCAACTTCGGACGCGAAATAGCAAACGGTACATCCGCTGAAGTGCAAAACAACGAAGAGGTTATCAAAGCATATTTGGGAGGAGACGACGATGAGTAATAACGCACCGATTCTTGAAATAAAGAATCTGCATGTTTCGTACGGCGGTATAAGCGCCGTAAAGGGCGTTTCCTTTTCCGTTGAAGAGGGGAAAATCGTAACTTTGATTGGCTCGAACGGAGCCGGAAAATCTACAATTCTTCGTTCGGTGTCAGGGCTTGTAAAGCCCTCGGCAGGCGATATACTTGTTCACGGCGAGAGCATTGTCGGTAAATCTCCCGACCAAATCGTGTCGCGCGGCGTAACTCTTGTCCCTGAAGGACGCAGAGTTTTCGCAAACCTCACCGTTCTCGAAAATCTTAAGATAGGTGCGTACCTCAGACATGACGATTTGCGCGAGAGTCTTGAGGAAGTCTTTGAATTATTCCCGAGACTTCGTGAACGCTCGTGGCAGGCAGCCGGAACCCTTTCGGGCGGCGAACAGCAGATGCTTGCCGTCGGACGAGCTCTCATGAGTCAGCCGAAGCTGATAATGATGGATGAGCCGTCTCTCGGACTTGCTCCGCTTATTGTACGCGACATTTTTTCTATAATCAGAACGATAAATGAGCGCGGAATAACAGTGCTTTTGATTGAGCAGAACGCTAATATGGCGCTTAAAACCGCAGATTTTGGGTTTGTTATGGAAACCGGCACATTGGCAATGCAAGGGACAGGCTTGGAACTTCTTGAAGATGAAAAGGTTCGCGAAGCATATCTCGGCAAAAGCAAATAATAAACAAAAAGCTCTCTCGAAAAAATGAGAGAGCTTTTTTTATCTGACGGAATTATTTGAGGAATTTAAGGTTGCAGATTATTGGCGGTTCTTTTGCAAGACCGCTGCAAACCTGGAAGAAGCAAATAATCTTGATTACAAACAGCACTACAACGCATATGCCCGCAACTATCGGAACAATTATTGTTATTGCAAGAATTGCTGTGATTATTGCAAGGAGCGTGGTGCAGATTTCAATTTTTAATGCCTGTTTTACATGGAATGCGGCATATGGTGATGTCTGCGATGCAAGAAGTGTGATTAGTATGCCAATCCATCCGAGAAGATAAGGTGCCATTGCAAGAACCTTGTTTTGAGAAATATCGGTTGGATTGAACTCTGTTGTGTGGTCGGTTACATCGCGGTAGCTTTCTTGGTTCGGAACGTATGTAAGTGGACTACCGCACTGAGTGCATACGTTTGCCCCATCGTCAAAGGTGAGATGACAGTTTTGACATAATTTCATAATGATTACCTCCATATAATTTGACCTAAGTTAATTATATTTCATGTTCGACAAAATGTCAAGTGGTATCTTATAATTTTACACAGAATAATGTGAGTTTTTATTCACATGGAGTCAAATCGTTCAGTCTGAGTCCTCATGCTATTGTGTC
>JAZODB010000005.1:0-2711 GCA_045596785.1 Eubacteriales bacterium | reverse complement strand
ATATGCGCGAGGAGCTTGAGCGTTATCGCAGTGCGGAAACCGCCGCAGACGGAGCGCGGGACAGAGTGCGCGAAATCGGCGAAGCTCTCCGCTCCGACGAGGGCACATGCTCGGAGGATAAAATCCGCGCACTTGAAAAATATCTTGAAAGCAAAAAGAGCGCTGACCGCAGGGTAAATCCCGACGAGAGAACTCGCGAGGAAAAAATAAAGTACATCGAGTCTCTCCTGCGCGGAACGGACAAGACGGACAAATAACATGGTGAAAAAGCCAGAGCTTCTTGCTCCTGCCGGAAGTATGGAAAGTCTCCGCGCCGCGCTTGCAGCAGGGGCGGATGCCGTGTACTTCGGAGGCACCTCGTTTTCCAATCGAATGAGGGCAAAGAATTTCGACGGAGATAGGATTTCCGATGCGATAAAGCTGTGCCACAGCTGCGGCGCGAAAGCGTACATCACCATAAACACGCGGGTGCGCGACCGCGAAATGGGAGAGCTTCTCTCGTTTGCCGAGAGGATTCTTCCTCCCACCGAGGATTCGTGCGACGCGGTAATAGCCGCGGATTTCGGTGCGGCTCTCGAAATAAAGAAACATTTTCCGCACGTGATTCTGCATGCAAGTACGCAAACGTCAATGTCATCTCTTTCGGATTGCCTCGCGCTTCGCGATATCGGATTTTCCCGACTTGTGATTCCGCGAGAGCTGTCTTTTGATGAGATACGCACACTTTCGGAAAAATCTCCCATAGAGCTTGAAATGTTTGTTCACGGAGCGCACTGCGTTTCGCTGTCGGGGCAGTGCCTTCTTTCCGCAGTTATGGGGGGCAGGAGCGGAAATCGCGGCGAGTGCGCTCAGCCGTGCCGCCTGCCATACAAAAAAGACGGAATTTCCGCAAGGGGCGAGGAGTATCCGCTGTCTCTTGCCGACATGTGCCTGGCAGGGCGGATGCGCGGAGTTTTATCCTCGGGCGTGTGCTCACTTAAAATAGAGGGACGGCTCAAGCCTGCGGGATACGTTTACGGTGTCACTAAAGTTTACCGAGCTCTTATTGATGAGGAGCGCGATGCGGCGCAGAGCGAAATTTCCGCTCTCGCGGCGCTGTTTACGCGCGGCTTCACCGACGGATATTTCGTTGGGAAATACGGAAATATGCGAGGGATTAAAAATTCAGGCTCGGCTGAGATTACGACGGGCGAGGTGAACGCCGCACTTGAAGCTCGTCTGCGGAGCGCGGCGGAGTCGAATGCGGCTCCCGTTTCGCTTTCGTTTCATCTTTCGGCGGCAGAGCCGTCAAGGCTGACTCTCGAGTGTGGCGGAGCAAGCGTCACCGTGCTCGGCGATGTTCCGAGTGCGGCTGTCGGCAAGCCGCTTGGCGCGGAGAGTGCGCTGAAAAATCTCTCAAAGCTCGGCGGAACGGGCTTTCGCCTTGACGAATCGAAAGCTTCGCTGTACATTGAAGATGGGCTGTGGATGCCCGTATCTTCCCTGAACGAGCTTCGCCGCCGTGCCGTACATCAGCTTACGGAAGTGGTTGCGGCTGAAAAGGTCAGAAAAAATAAAGCCGAAGAGGAAGTCCTCACAAATGTTCAGCCTCCTGCGGTTGAGGAAACGGAAGCTCCCACGGAGAAGCGCGGTGTGAAAATCTGCGTACTTGAGACTCGGAGTGCGGCAAATCAGGTGGAGAGGGGCAAATTTGCCCGCGTGTACGCGCAGATTTGGGATTATTCTTGCCTGAAAGAGCACATTTCGGAGTGCGGCGCGGAGCCTTGTGCGGTACTGCCGGTGCTTACCCCGTCTGACGAGGTGCTTGCCGATGCGCTACGCGCGCTTGTCGGTGACGGATGTCGGCGCGTGATGTGTCACACCGCGGGGCAGGTGTACCTTGCCCGCTCTCTCGGATTTGTGTGCGACATGTCGTTCCGCGCGAACGTGACAAATGCCGCCGCATATCGATACTGCAAGTCGATCGGGTGCGCGGATGTAACTCTTTCGCCCGAGCTTCCCGATGGCGCGGTACGCGCAATCGGGGGCGGAGCGGCTGTTTACGGACGGTTGCCGCTCATGCATCTGTCGCGCTGTCTCGGGCTTGAAAAATGCGAAAAATGCGTGAAAAAATGTCTCGGCGGCAGAGCGCGCGGCGTGCCTTATTCGAGTGCATGTGCGCAGATATGCCGCGGCTCGCTGACGGACCGTGTAGGTGCAGTTTTTCCGATAATCGGTCAGCCTGACTGTGTGAACGTGATATACAATTCGGTATCTCTCGACAAAACCGCGAAAATGGCGGAGGAGCTGAGGGGTGCGAGCCATTTTGCGTACTATTTAATGTGAGAACGACTTTGGTTTGTGCACCGACTTTAAATTTCAGCTGACCCCCTGCGTTCGCTTTGTTCAAGCGACCGCCGAAAAGTTTTGGTAGAGCTTTTTCAAAAGCTCTTGGGGTTTTGGGGTGAAACCCCGAATCGACCTCCGCAGAGGTCGAAAAACCATTGACAAATGCTGCGGCTGACTGAAAATCCCGCTTCACTATAAGAAACGAGGTATTCTCGCCTACTATTTAGGTTCAACTTTGGCGTTTCGCAGTGGTACTTACCTACAAAGCATAAGTATATAGGGGCAGGCGAAAGAAAGCCTTTAAGCCATAAAAACAGGAAACGCGGTGGGGTGGGCAGATACCGTTAAGTTAAGTTTCGCTTCACTCCACCCCGGGAGGTCAG
>JAZODB010000004.1:0-5548 GCA_045596785.1 Eubacteriales bacterium | reverse complement strand
GACCCATTGTCTTCCTAAGACCGCTTGGCCTCCGACTTTCATAGTCTCGCTGCGTCCGAAAAATACAGAGCGCAGATGTCCGTCGGTGTTCATACTGGTAAAGTCACCCGGCTCATTAACGTAACGTCCGAACTGTGCGTGTATCGGTCCGGGATGTCTGTACTGATGCTCTTCGGCAAAGTCGGGTATCATCTTGCGCATGATATCAAGCAGGTCGTGCTGTAAAAACTCAAGGTCAAAGCTGTCGATATCGTGTGAGCATTCCTGTATCATTACAGAGCAGGTTGTATGGTGGGATGCGATGCATACCGTTCCGTTCTTTACTCCCGATTCCTTTACTATCTCGATTACTTCCTTTGATACGTCGTGAAATGTCGGTATCCAGCCTCTTGACTGAAGCTCAAGCTCTTTCTGATATACTTTAAATTCCATGTTTTTTCCTCTCTTTATATTTTTATTTTTTGATTTTCGAATTATTTATTCGCCGTATATTGATTTTCTCGCGCCCTCTATGAGTGCGTAAGCGTTATTGTACATAACGTCTTCGATATCCGCTTTCGTAAGACCGAGAGTCTTGCATGCGCGTTTGAATGACAGAAGCTCCTCGTAGGCGAAGAATGTTATTTTTTCGGCTTCCTCAGCGGAAACCTCTCTGAGATGCGGGTCCTGACTCGGGTCGCCGTAAAGTCCCGGCGGGATAAGGTTGATGTATGTTCCGTTTTCTTCGATGCGGTGCGTGCGCATACGGAGAATCGGCATGTCCGTACCGAACATGAGGCGCTTCGGTCCGACATTTCTGAGAGCTTCGGTTATTGCGTACTCACAGCAGTTTGCGCAGAAGTCGAACATCAAATCGGGATATTTACTGAGTACCTCAAAGGCGTCTCCTACGTCTTCCTTTGTGTAAGCTCTTCCTATATGCGCGATTACAAGGCGCAGATTCTTGTAATTTTCCTTAATTTCCGAAATTTGCGCCAAATTCACGGGGTCGCGGAAACGCTTGCTGCGCGGAATGTGGAGCATGACAATTGCGCCCATTTCGTTCATGCGCTCAAGCTGATATTTCGGGAAGAAGTCGAAAATGCGGATTTCATTTGACGGCAAGTACTTTGGAGACAAATCAAGGTACGATTTAAGTCCGAGGAAGCCGCCGTCACGAACGCACTTTTCCACTTCGTCAGCGCTCTGATTGGGATGGCTGTAATAAAGAGCCGGGAAACCCGAACGCTTCGAAGCATCGGATACGTACGCATTTATTTTATCGGAGCCGCCGCCGCCCGCAAACATGAGGGCCTTTACATCTTTTCCGGGGAACATAAGACGATATGTTTCCTGCAAATCCTCTATGCTGTTGTCCTTCGCGACGAGATCGGGCCAATTTACAGTTCTCTTCACCTCATTCGGATTGACTTCTACTTTATTTCTATCCTTATCAAGCCAAACATGAGTGTGGACATCTAATATTTTATTCGGCAGAAAATCCTTTAATTCTGTTTCGTATATAAACTTATCGTAAGGTGTAATTTCAAAAAGTGACATATTTTCTCCTCCCTTAAAGCAATAATTAATAGTACGCTCACCTCGGCAAAGGTGCGCTTCGTTTGTATTCATCATACAGTGCTTTGTATTTTTCCGCAGCTGTGGGATTCGGAAGTACAATATCGGTAATCATATTCATGCGCTCAAGTCCTTCGCCGATGCTTTTGTAGATTTTGCATCCGACTCCTGCGAGCACCGCCGCACCGACACATGCAACATCCGAAATTTTGGGAACAGTTACGGGACTGCCGAAAATATCAGCCGCCATCTGTCTCCAAAACGGACTTTTCGACGCTCCGCCGGTAAGAATCAGGTGGCGAGGCTCGGAGTCAGTTTTAAACTCCTCGGCAATCCACGCAATTTGGAACATAGTTCCTTCCATAACCGCACGCGCGAGACTATAAAAATCGTGCGACAAGCTCATCCCCACGAAAGAAGCACTGTTCAAGCGGCGTGTGCTGTCGGCTGATTTGCCCGAAAACGGGTAGAAGAACAGTCCCTCCTCCGCCGCTTTTCTGTCAGCCGCTTTTTCGTCAATATCGCGGTATGTCAGCTCTCCGTTTTTGGAAATGCTGTTTTTCAGCCATTCAAGGCATATTCCGCCCGATGACAGAGATATAAGCGAACCCCATTTCCCGTCAGCCGCTTTTGATTGGCTCGCTCCGCTTTCAAAGTCAGGTTTATTCCCGATTGAAACCGTAACCCATGAGGTCCCCGTTCCGATAAGAAGGTCGCCCGCCTTAAAGGCTCCGACTCCGATCGCCGCCGCATATTGGTCATGAAGTCCCGAAATAAGCAAGGTATCTTCACAAAGCCCCATCTCCGCTGCCGCTTCCTTTGTCAAGTGCCCCACAACAGTGCCTGCCTCGGCAAGAGGTGCAAGCTGAGCTTCGCGAATCCCCGCAAAGCTCAGTAATGTCTCATCATAGCGAGAGTTTGCGATATCGCAGAACTGATTTATCCCCGCGTTTGAAATATCGACCGCAGGAGCACCCGTCATCTTAAGCGCAATGTAGTCAAACACCGACAGGTACATCGCCGCACCAGCGTATGTTTCAGGCTCATTTTCCTTAAGCCAGCGAACCGAAAGTGCGGGAAGCCCGTCGGAAAGTCCCCAACCCGTGGTTTTGTACATTACATCGGCACCGATCTCGCTCTCAAACGCCTGTCTTTGTGCAGCAGATCTTGCGTCATTCCAAACTATTGCATTTCGGAGCGGCTTGCCGTGAGCATCGACGGGAACAATAGTCCCGCCCTGAACGGAAAACGATATAGCCGCCACTTCATGCGAAATGCCGTGCGGAGCACAAACCTCACGCACAGTCTCAACGACGGCGCGCCACCAAGCGTCAGCCTCCTGCTCGCAGTATCCCGGACATTCCGTTATAAGCGGATATCCGCGGTACGCATGCCCTAAAAGCACTCCGTCACTCGAAAACAGCAAGGTTTTTGTTCCGGTAGTACCTACGTCAATTCCAAGCAGATATTTATTCATTCGCGGCTCCTCCCGCATTGTCAATCATAAGTTCTCCGTCAAGGAACACTTTTTCAACATGTATCATGTCATCGATTATGATTAAATTTGCCTTTTTGCCGCACTCTATTGTACCTACAACGTCGTTTATACCGAGCATTCGCGCGGGATTTGCGGTAGCACATCTTATTGCATGGCATATGCCGTAGCCCGTGTGTACCATGAAATTGCGGCACGCATTATCGAGAGTAAGACGGCTTCCCGCCAAGAATCCCTCGCTGTCATAGTTGAGGTCCGGTCCGTAAGCTATTCCGGCAGCCTCGTTATTTTTATCATATGTACCCCTTCCGCCCATCGAATCGGTTATAAGGATAATGCGCTCTATTCCCTTTGTACGAACTACCATTTTGAGCATATCGGGAGCAACGTGTATACCGGTTTGGTCGCAAATCAGCTCCGCATACATATCGGGATTGTACAGCGTGTACTCATCACAGCCTGCGCCTATCGTTCCCTGTGCAAATCCCTTTGCTTTTCCGGAGTCCCCGTGGTGTGTCTGCACACGAACGCCGAGGTCATGTACTCTGCGGCATTCCGCAGCGGTAGCCGCAGAATGACCGAGTGCGAAAATTGCATCCGGTTTCTCGGACTTCACGTATTTCATGAACTCGTCTATTTTCGGGCGCGAGGGATCAATTGCCCATACACGCACGAAATCCCCGATTTTCTTTACAAGAGGAATATAGTCCTCCTCAGAAATCGGTTTGTTCCAAACGATACTCTTTTGGTTGCTTCCGAACGGAGCCATGTACGGTCCTTCCATGTACATGCCGCCGATAATTTTTCCGAAGCCGTGACGCGACGCCTCGCGTATTTTTTCAGTCCCGTCTATCATCTGTTCTACCGTTAAATTCATATACAGCGTAGGCAGAACCATAGTTTCACCGTGTTTTATGAAATGTTCGGCGCACGCGGTGGGATTCTCGTTGAAATTCTCGGCACCTGCGCCGTGATTATGGATATCTATGAGTCCGGGCGCGGTGTATTTTCCGTGTGCGTCGATTATCTCAGCCCCGTCGGGCACAGAGACCTCGCCTTTTTTCCCGAATCCTGTAATCTTTCCGCCGTCGAACAAAATAACGCCGTCGAAAATGATACCCTCTTCCATAACCAGATTAGTGTTAATTATAGCTTTCATATAAGGCCCCTCATTTGCAGTCATACGATAGATATACCATATCTCTCAGCTGCACTCCCGCTTCAATTATCGGGTGGTCATAATTATCTGTAAAGAAGTTTTTTACCCTGTGGTATTCCTTGAAGCCGCATCTATTATAGAACGGGAGAGTAAGAATACTGTCTCCCGTTCCAACAATTATACGCTTCGCATCGGAATACATTTCAAAAACGTGTTTTACAAGCGTCGATCCGTATCCTTTTCTCTGACAGGTCTCGGAAACCGCAATATTTTTGATTTCCACTATGCCGTCGGGAAGGCGGCATACGACACATTCCGCTACCGCATCCGGGTCGAACAGGACATACATATCTCCATCTTCAAGATAGCGATCGATCATGCTTTCCTGTTCGTCGCCGAGAAGCAAAAGCGGCAGATACGCTTTTTTATTTTCCGTAATCTTTCTGATTTCCATATTGAATAAATTATTCGCGAAGCTCTTGTTTATAATCAGAGCTCCCAGTCCTTTATACCGTCGTGCCAGCTTGCAAAGGGCCTTGCGATTCCTTCAGAAACATAGCAAACGCCTTTGCCGAGACGCATGATTGATGCGGGGCATTCCATTGAGATAGGTCCGTAAAGCTCTAAACGAGATACCATACGCTGCCATGAGCTTCCGTCGGGATTTGTGAAAGAGTGAAGCTCGACTCTGTCTCTTGCGTTTACGATGTCGCGAGGACCGATTGTGGCTGCTCTCGGCGGAACTGCCCAAACGTCACCTGACGCGCCCATCGGGGCAAAGAGTGAGTTTTCGGAGATTGTAAGGGGAGTTTCCGTGGTAATTCTGGAGCCGAGCTTGCAGAATTCTTCAAGAGAATCAGCTGCAAATTCCTTTGCGCCCGGATCGATAAACGCGGTATGTCCCGGCCAACCTGTTGCGGAGTAAACAACGTCTGCTCCGCCGCCGCCTACCTCTTCGATGATTGAGGAGTAAACATTGTCGCCCTTGTTTTCGTTTGTGAATACATGCCAATGATCAACTGACGGGCGGAGATCCTCGCGGATTCTCTCGTAGAAGTGCTTGCGGAATGAGTAGCCGAGTCCTGCGCCATATGTAAGGGGAGCTACATTTCCGTCTTCATCAGCCCATTCATCCATTGCGAAAGCGTCAACGTTTCTGCACGAAACATTGTATTTGTTTATCATTTCGGCAACTGCGCTGTACGCTCCGGGCCACTGGTTCGGGCAAATCATTGTGAAATGAGTGTCGTGGAGATCGCTCATCAGTATGCGGTAGAACATATCCTGCACCATGCACAAGGTAGGATCTATAACCACCTTTACGGAATAGCCGTTTT
>JAZODB010000003.1:0-20648 GCA_045596785.1 Eubacteriales bacterium | reverse complement strand
ATTTTCAATGAGCCATCCGCTGTCCGCGACAGCTTTTATATTATACCACTTCACCTCCACTTTGTCAATACCTTTTTTTATTCTTTTTTTCGGTTTTTTCTTGAAATAAAAACAAAGATATCATTCAATTTTCCGATTTTTTATTTCTGTATCGGTAAAGTCCGACAACGGAAGATAAAATTGCAAGAAACTCATTGACAACTCCGCCACAAATACTGCAGTACAGATTGTAAATCAGCACAAGAGTTAGAGAAGAGCTTGATATCCTTTGCCGAAAATAAAAAATTGCGTATAATACACATAATGTTAAGTATCATGCCCGAATATGCACCCAAAAGCAAATAGCTTATGCATATGCTGACGCACGACAGTGTATTTACACGCAATAAACTTTTTTTGATTCTTGGTCTGATACGAAATGATAGTCAGTAAATCTGACAGTCGTCAGAAAAACTGTCCCAATATTTCTATCACTTAATATTATCGGCAACTCAATGCGGGTAACAGGGGTCGAACCTGCACACCTCGCGGCGCAAGATCCTAAATCTTGTGCGTCTGCCAATTCCGCCATACCCGCATGCCGATATATTATCACAAAATTATCATTTTGTCAAGGTTGGAACATGAAATTGTGGGGAAACCACAATTTTATTTATCGTTTCTGCAAAGGTCCGCGAGAGACTCTCGCTCAACGGCAACATAATCTTCTCCGCACGGAGATATCATAACAACCGGCGGACGACAAATACGGTTATAATTCGACGACATCGAATAATTATACGCACCTGTCACCGCAACCGCAATTATATCACCTCGCTCAGGCATTGCAAAGCTCATGTTTTCGCCAATCATATCTCCGCTTTCGCAGCACTTTCCGACAAGAGAAGCCGTAAAATCACTCGGCAAATCGGCACGACTTGCATTTATCGCTGTGTATGCAGACTGATAAAGTGCATACCGCGGATTGTCCGTCATACCCCCATCTATCGGAACATAGCTTTTGTATCCCTCAACGGTTTTAACTCCCCCTGAGGTATAAAGGGTAAGCCCCGCATCGGCAACTATACTTCTGCCGGGCTCCATTATGATATTCGGCTTATTAAGTCCGAGCTTTTTGCAGCTCTCGGATATATGATATTCGATTTCCTCAATATTTTTGTCAATATCAATCTCAGAATCACTGTCTACATACCGAACGCCGAATCCCCCTCCGAGATTTATCGTCTTCGCCTCAAATCCAAGCTTATTCTTCATATCGGCAGAAAACGAAAGCATAATATCCGCCGCATCGCAGAATGGCTTAACGTCAAATATCTGCGAGCCGATATGGCAATGGAAGCCCTCAAGCTCAACATTGTCTGCGGCAAGAGCACGCGAAACAAATCCCTCCGCCTGTCCCGTCGCAATCGGCACGCCGAACTTCGAATCCACATTGCCCGTCGAAATTTTTGCATGAGTATGCGGATCTATACCGGGCGTAATTCTCAGAAGAATTTTCTGTGTTATTCCGCGTGCCATAGCATGAGAGCTTATTTCGCAAAGCTCGTAATCGTTATCAACCACAAAATATCCTATACCGCTGTCTATGGCAAACGAAATTTCCTCGGGAGTTTTATTATTACCGTGGAAAAAAGCGTTTTCGAGCGGAAATCCGGCAATCCGAGCCGTATAAAGCTCTCCTGCCGAAACAACGTCAATCCCCATTCCTTCCTCACGAGCAATTTCGTAAATCCGCTTGAATGACAACGCCTTGCTCGCATAAAGCGGTCTTGAATTGCCGCCGAAGCAACGCGACATAGCCGAGATGTATTTTCTCATATTGGCACGTATTTTCGACTCGTCAAAAACATACATGGGGGTACCGTATTTTTCGGCAAGCACCGTTGTGTCCATTCCTGCAAAAGTAAGGTGCCCGAAAGCGTTTACAGATAAATTATCGTGAAGCATTTTATTTCTCCTGTTTTTCATTTTCGCAGTCACATCAAAGAAGTGCGCGCAGTCTCTCAACGGCTTCTGCCGTATTTTCGTGAGAGCCGAATGCGGTCAGACGGAAGAATCCGCGTCCCGCTTCCCCAAATCCCTCGCCGGGAGTCCCCACAACCTGAGCATTCTCAAGCAAATAATCGAAAAACTCCCACGAGCCCATATTTCTCGGACATTTCAGCCAAATATAAGGTGAAGATTTTCCGCCTGTATAGAATATCCCTTTTTCGTCCATGAGAGCCGCAATTGCTCTCGCGTTTGCCATATAGTAATCAATTGCGGATTTACATTCAGCCATTCCGCGCTCAGACAAAGCCGCCTCTGCACCGCGCTGAACAATGTACGGAACCCCATTGAACTTTGTCGCCTGTCTTCTGCTCCACAGCTTATTTATTGACATTCCATCAGCGCAAAGCTCTGTCGGAATAACAGTCCACGCACATCTTGTACCGGTAAAGCCCGCTGTCTTTGAAAGACTGCATATTTCTATCGCACATTCTCTTGCGCCGTCAATCTCAAAAATCGAACGAGGTGAGCCGTCGGTGACAAACGCCTCATAAGCGGAATCGAAAATAATCAGCGAGCCGGTTTCAAGTGCAAATCTCACCCATTCCGAAAGGCGTTCTTTATCGTAAACGGCTCCCGTAGGATTGTTCGGTGAGCATATATAAATAACATACCCCTCCCCCGTCAGCTCCTCCGGCATAGGCAAAAACGAATTTCCCGTTGAGCCTCGAATAAACGAAATTCTTCTTCCCGCCATAACATTGCTGTCAAGATACACGGGATAAACGGGATCCGGAATAATCACCTGATTATCACCGAAAATCTCGACAATATTTCCGACATCACTTTTCGCACCGTCACTCACGAATATCTCCGAAGGATTCAGCTTCACTCCGAAGCCTTCATAATGTGCCGCAACTGCTTCGCGCAAAAAATCATAGCCGTACTCGGGGGCATATCCGCGGAATGTTGATTGGCATCCCATTTCGGCTACCGCGCTCTGCATTGCTTCAATAACAACCTCAGACAGCGGCAAAGTCACATCCCCTATTCCGAGGCGAATCACACGTTTGTCGGGATTTGCTGCCGAATATGCGCGGCTGCGCTTACCGACCTCGGAGAAAAGATAGCTTTCGCCGAGATTTTTATAATTGGTATTGATGTTAATTTTCATATTCATATACTCCGTCAAATACTTTGTCGGCACTTCCCGTCATAAAAACAGACAAGTCCTCGCCGCAGATTATCTCAAGTTTTCCTCCTATAAGCTCAACCGTAATCGGCGTGCCATAGTCCGAATATCCTCTGAAAACAGATGCAACCGCCGCGGCACAGGCTCCTGTTCCGCATGCGAAAGTCTCTCCGCTTCCGCGCTCCCAAACTCGCATCTGCAAGTGGTTCCGTCCGATAACGCGAACAAACTCCGTATTGACTCGTTCGGGAAAAATATCGGCGTTTTCAAAAATCGGTCCGATTTGTTCAAGCGAAAGCTTTGATGTGCTTTCAACAAAGGTTACCGCGTGCGGATTACCCATAGATACGCAAAAAAGCTCGTACTCAACTCCGTCTGCCGTGAGCATCGTACTTTCGGGGGTATCGGAAAGTACGGGAATTAAGTTTGCCGCAAGCTCTGCTTTTCCCATATCCACACGCACGGTTTTAACTTTACCGTCGTCGCCAACTGTCAAATATAAGAGCTTCAGCCCTCCGAGAGTTTCGATTTTCAGCTCCGTTTTATCTGTAATTCCGTTATCGTACAAATATTTTCCGACGCATCTTATTGCATTTCCGCACATTTTCCCTTCACTGCCGTCGGCATTGAACATACGCATTTTCGCATCCGCCGAGCTTGATGCACATATCATAACTATTCCATCGGCACCTACGGAAAAATGCCGTTTCGACATGGCAACAGAAATCCCCGACGGATCGTCAAGCTCTCTTTCCATGCAGTTGAAATAAATGTAGTCGTTGCCGCAACCATGCATTTTTGTGAAATTAAGCTTCATAATCAGTCTCTCCCAAGCATATCGTACATATTATATAAGCCTGCGGACTTTCCGCGAAGAAATTCAAGCGCCGCAATTGCACCCTCGGCAAAGATATCCCGTGTATGAGCCGAGTGCGCCACGGTTATGGTTTCACTTCCCGTACAGATAAGCACTTCATGCTCTCCGACAACATCGCCCATTCTCACCGAGTGAATCCCTATTTCACCGTGGCTTCGCGGACATTGTCCCGACCTGCCGTATGAGAATCCCGTGCACTCCACAGTCTCGGAAATGGCCTTTGCGAGCATCAGGGCAGTACCGCTCGGAGCATCCTTTTTTCGGTTATGATGCTTTTCGATTATCTCTATATCCGCATCGGGAAATACGGATGCGGCATGCCTCGCCAGCTTTACTGTAAGTGCCACACCGACCGACATATTTGCGCTGATAAACACCGGAATCTTATGAGCATATTCCTCAATCAAAGCACATTCGTCGGGTGTGTGTCCCGTAGTTGCGATAACTACCGGAAGATTACGCACAGCGGCATATTCGAGCAGCTCACGCACAGCGGTATGGAAAGAAAAGTCAATTATCCCGTCAGCATCGGCTGTTATATTAGAAAGTGACGGAGAAATTCCATCGGATACAGTATATGCGTCAGCCGCTCCCGCGAGCGCAAGTCCGTCTTTTTCCCTTATTATTTCAGCGAGGCGTCCGCCCATTTTTCCGCCCGCTCCGTTTACGATAATTCTCATTTTATCCTCCGCCTCAGATTATTCCGAGGGACTGCATTGCATTTTTAAGTCTGCCGCGGTTTTTATCTTCCATTTGTGTCAAGGGAAGACGCAGATAATCGGGGCAGAAGCCGAGCATTGACATTGCCGCCTTAACGGGTATAGGATTCACCTCGCAGAACAGCGCGGAAACAAGCTCGTTATATTTGCACTGCATTTTTGCGGCTCCCGCAATATCTCCGTCGAAGAATTTTTCACAAAGCTCAGCCGTCTCATGCGGAATCACGTTTGAAAGTACCGAAATCACTCCTGCGCCTCCCATCGCGAGAATCGGGACAATCTGATCGTCGTTTCCCGAATATATGTCGAGACGGTCTCCGACGAGCGAGAATGCTTCAACGATTTTCGAAAGATTGCCGTTCGCCTCTTTGATAGCGCAAATATTCCCGTGGTCTGCAAGAGCGGCGTAGGTCGAAGGCTCTATATTGACTCCCGTTCTTGATGGCACATTATACAGTATAACAGGTTTTGTGCTTTCGTCTGCGATTTTCGCAAAGGTCTTCATAAGTCCGTTCTGCGTGGCTTTATTGTAATACGGAGTCACAACGAGAACAGCATCGGCTCCCGCGTCACACGCAAATTTCGTGAGATCGAGAGCATACGCGGTATCGTTCGAGCCTGTGCCCGCGATTACGGGCACTCTGCCCGCAGTTCTTTTTACCGCAAACTCTATTGCAGCTCTGTGTTCGTCGTCTGTGAGAGTTGATGCCTCTCCCGTAGTCCCGCAGGCTACAAGAGCGTTCACGCCTGAGTCAATCTGCCAATCAATCAATCTCCCGAAATCATCAAATCTTATTCCGTTTTCATCAAGAGGGGTAATAAGCGCAGTTGCGACTCCCTTAAAAATTGTGTTTTTCATCACGATCATCCTTTCAAATTTTTCAACAAAAAAGAGCAGACTCACGGATGAGCTGCTCTTTATACCCAAAATCAATATCGCAATACCGAAATCATGGGATTGTTAAGATAGCCCTCCGCAAAATGCGACAGTCCTATGAATATTGTTTCATACGACCAGCCAAGCTCGCCGCCGCAAGCCGACTTCGGCACCCGCACCTTTCAGCAAGCCCGATCCGCGTGACCGTTTCGGCATGCATACTCTTTGCAAAGTGCGCCTCTATCATCTTTATTATTTCAATTAACGGCTTTTAAAATCCGTTTTTGCAGATAAATTATACCACACGAAATAAGCAAAGTCAACAGCAAATGATTAAAAAACCGATATTTATGCATTATCACACATAATTTATATGTGATATATTTTCCTCCGTTTTAGGTTAACACTTGTTATATTAATAATATTTCTTTGGATAACAAATGTCAACCACGCATTACTCAAATTTACAAAAAAATCATACAGTAAAAAATCACCCCGATTCAGAAAAAGCAAATCGGCGTGATTTTTGATTTTTATTTATGGGTGCCGGAAAGAAAGGTTTTTATAAGGCAATATCCGCAAGCAGCAATCGACAGAGTTATCACAGCAGCCACCGAGACAGTGTCCGTAATATGTTTTTTGCGAAGACTCCTCGCCAGCTTCGCATAATTCTCACTCAAATCAGTTTGCGAAGCCGCATATCCGCGCGGATGCTTTTCACACATATCGGCGGAATAGCTTTTGTAAATACGCGCACAGCTCGGACACGAATTAAGGTGCTCCCGAATCGCAGTTTTGCTGTCCTCGCTCGCCGCGCCGTCTTTATACAAAGAAATCAAATCAATAGCCATATCACAAGAGATGTTCATTTCTCAATTCCTCCATCAACATTTTTTTTGCTCTGAAAAACAGTACCTTAGCGGAGCTCTCGCTTATTTTAAGCGCATCCGCGATTTCGGAAAACGGAAGCTCCGCATAAACTCTCAGCACAACTACATCACGATATTTTGTGGGGATTGTATCAATAAGTTTACGCACTGCCTCCTCCATCATGCTTTTCTGCATGATTTCCTCGGGATTATCGTCGTTTTTCAATATTTCATCCGTAAGAATATCTATATTCACGCTATCCGACTCCATACGATTTTTCCGCAGGTATGTAAAAAACGTGTATTTTGCGATAGACGCCAGCCATGTGAACAGCTCGCTTTCTCCGCGAAATCTGTAAAATGAGCGAAAGGCTTGAAAAAATGTTTCCTGCGTAAGCTCTTCGGCTAAATTTTCGTTATTGCACATGCGAAAAAGAAACGTATATACCCGTGGGAAGTATTCCGAATATATATTTTCAAAGGAATCCAACCATGATCACCCCCTGTATTATTATTTTAGTGTCAAAAAATGAAAAAAGTTACATGATTTTTTGAAATTTAACAAAATTATATTTTTTATTTTTCCGTAACCGATTAAAGCTATTGCTCACTTACTTGAAGAAAAAGAAAAAGCAAAGGAGAAATCAATGAGTTTTCGAATAATCGGTACGGGAATGTATGTCCCCGAAAATATCGTAACAAATGATGACCTTTCCGCAATTGTAGACACGAGTGACGAATGGATAACAAGCCGCGTCGGAGTTCGCAGACGTCACATAGCAACTGCGGAAACTACCGCGGATATGGCATATAAAGCATCTCTCAACGCACTTGAAAACAGCGGATGTGATGCCTCGGAGCTTGATTTGATTCTCGTATCCACGGTGAGCGCTGATTTGGTATCGCCGTCTGTCTCATGCCTTGTTCAGAAAAAGCTCGGCGTAAACTGCATGGCATACGATATAAACGCCGCCTGCTCGGCTTTCATCTTTCTTCTGGAAACCGCAGCCGGATACTTCGCACGGGGCAAAGCAAAAAAAATTCTCGTAATCGGCGCGGAGCGTCTCAGTCGAATCGTCAATTGGTCTGACCGTTCGACATGCGTTATCTTCGGTGACGGAGCGGGTGCCGCGGTTCTCGGCGAGGGAGTAGGATATCTCAATTCGGTATTCCACGTAAGCGGAGGAGACGAGGTAATAAAAATACCCAACTGCGCCGGGTGCTCCCCGTTCTCGAAAACATCCGCAGAGGAACCGTACATCCACATGAACGGTCAGGAAACCTTCAAATACGCCGTAAACTCAATCAGCCGCGACATCGCGGAGGTTTTATCAAACACGGGAATTGACATAAGTGAAGTAAAATACATCATTCCTCACCAAGCCAACAGCCGAATTATAGATGCGGCTGCAAGACGAAGCGGTATCCCTGAGGAAAAATTCTACGTAAATATTGCCGAATACGGCAACACCTCAAGCGCAAGTATTCCAATTGCTCTCGACGAGCTTAACCGCGCGGGAAAGCTCGAAAAAGGAGACATCATTCTGTTAACAGCATTCGGCGGCGGACTTGCAAGCGCGGCTTGCCTGATTCGCCTGTAATGCTTAAATAAAAATTTTCAAATAAAGAAAGAGAGAACTAATCATGGTATTCGAAAAAATCGCCAATCTTATCGCTGAGAAAATCGACTGTACAGCAGAAGAAATCACACTTGAAACAAAATTCTCCGACCTCGGAATAGACTCCCTCGACCTGGCCGAGCTCGTTATGAATCTTGAAGACGAATTTGGAATTACGCTCGAAATGTCAGCAGAGCTTGCAACGGTTTCTGCTCTCGTAAATAAAATCGAATCGCTTCTCGGTGAAAAAAATGCTTAAAACCTCTGTCACAGAGCTTCTCGGCATACGTTATCCCGTCTTACAGGGAGGTATGGCTTGGGTTTCCGAGGGAAAGCTCGCCGCCGCCGTGTCAAACGGCGGTGGGCTCGGCATTATTTCCGCAATGAACGCAAGCAGCGACTATATACGCGAGCAAATTCGTCTCGCCAAATCTCTGACGGATAAGCCGTTCGGCGTAAATATTATGCTTGCAAGTCCTCACGCAAGTGAAGCTGCCGCCGCAGTCATTGAGGAGGGTGTGCGCGTTGTCACAACAGGCGCGGGAAGCCCTGAAAAATACATGAAAAATTGGTGTGACGCTGAAATCAAAGTAATTCCGGTAGTAGCATCCGTTTCGATGGCAAAGCGCGCGCAGTCTTGGGGTGCCGCGGCAGTAATCGCCGAAGGGCAGGAGTCGGGAGGGCACATCGGAGAGCTCACCACAATGACTCTTGTACCACAGGTTGCCGACGCCGTTTCAATACCCGTAATTGCGGCGGGCGGTATCGGCGACGGGCGCGGCATGGCAGCAGCATTAATGCTCGGTGCGGAGGGGGTTCAGATGGGCACGCGCTTCATTCTTGCAAATGAATGTACAGTCCATGAAAACTACAAGAAAATGATTCTCGACGCCACCGATTGCTCAACAATTGCAACAGGGCGCAGATTCGGAGGAAATACATGCCGCAGCTTAAAGAACAAATTCAGCAGAAATTTCGCTTCATTTGAATATGCGCCCGAGGCTACCCCCGAAGCTGTTGCGGAGCTCGGAGTTGGAGCACTTCGAAAAGCCGCAGTTGACGGTGATACCGCAAACGGATGCTTTCTCGCAGGTCAAATTTCGGGTATGCTCAAACGCGAACAGCCTGCCGGCGAAATTGTATCCGAAATATGCGCAGAAGCGGAGGTTCTCTTGAAAGGAGCTTTAAAATGGACAAAATAGCATTTATTTTTCCCGGTCAAGGCTCACAATATTCCGGAATGGGAAAGAAGCTGTATGACAAATACGAAAACATACGTGAGCTCTACCACTCTGCAGAAAAGATTTTACCCGGAATAACGGAAATATGCTTCTCCGGCACCCCTGAGGATTTGAGGAAAACCGAAAACACACAGCCCGCGCTCTATCTCACCGAGCTTTCCGCGGCTATCTCATTGAAAAATGCAGGAGTCATCCCTACGGCTCTTGCAGGTTTTTCACTCGGCGAAATTCCCGCGCTGTCATTCGGAGGAGCATTTGATTATATTGAAGGGTTCCGTATAGTCTGCAAGCGCGGTGAGCTTATGGGCAGAGCTTCGGGCACAAGCACCGCAATGGCGGCAGTGCTTAAGCTAAATAGCGAATCTGTTGAAAAAATCTGTTCAAAGCACGAAAATCTATATCCCGTAAATTACAACTGTCCCGGTCAGATTTCCGTATCGGGAACAAAAGAAGCTCTCGAAAACGCAAAAAAAGATTTCACGGAAGCAGGTGGGCGCGTAATACCGCTCGCTGTGGGCGGCGCGTTCCACTCACCGTTTATGAATGAAGCCGCAGAGAATTTCGGTGAGTATTTGGGCGGATGCCAAGTCTCGACTCCCGATATCCCCGTTTATGCAAATCTCACCGCTGTTCCTTACAGCGATATCGTGACAACTATGCGTGAGCAAATCAAAAGCCCCGTTCTTTGGGAAAAGCTCATTACAAACATGTACTGTTCGGGTATACACACATTCATTGAGGTCGGTCCCGGACAAACTCTCATAAAATTCGCTCAGAAAACCGTGCCCGAATGTAAAACCTACCATGCGGAAGTACCTGAGGAAATAGAGAAAATCGCAAAGGAGGTGCTTGAGTGCTGAGCGGAAAAACTGCAATCGTAACGGGTGGCTCACGCGGAATCGGACGGGCAATTTCGCTGAAATTTGCCGAAGCGGGAGCAAATGTTGCGATTCTTTATGCAAATAATGCCGAGCGTGCCGAAGAAACTGTACTTGAACTCGAAAAGCACAAGGTTCGCGCATTGTCGTACAAATGCTGTGTGGAAAACTCCGATGAAACTGAAATTGTCACAGAAAGGATTCTCGCCGATTTCGGTCACGTCGATATTCTCGTAAACAACGCGGGAATCACGCGCGACAAGTTAATGCTGTCCATGAAAGAATCCGATTTTGATGATGTGATAAACATAAATCTCAAGGGAACATATAACATGATGCGTCAGCTTTACCCCATCTTCCTTAAGCAGAAAATCGGAAAAATCATAAATATCAGCTCCGTCGCGGGAATTATCGGAAATGCGGGACAGACAAATTACTCCGCATCCAAAGCAGGGGTTATAGGACTCACGAAATCTGCCGCACGCGAGCTTGCATCACGCGGAATATGCTGCAACGCAATCGCACCCGGTTTTATCGAAACCGACATGACGAAAAAATTTGCGGATGATAAAGCGGCTCTCGACAAAATCCCGATGAAGCGTATGGGAAAGCCCGACGAAGTCGCTTCCCTCGCGCTGTTTCTCGCCTCGGATATGTCCTCATATATCACAGGCGAGGTTATCCGAGTTGACGGCGGAATGGCTATATAATGGCATACCACACTAAGAAAGGAATATAAAAATGAAACGTGTTGTTGTTACAGGCATGGGATGCATTTCCCCGATAGGAAACACGGTAAGAGAGTACCGCGACGCTATGTTCGGCGGAAAAAACGGAATTGACAATATAACTTACTTTGACACGACCGAATACAAGTTCAAGCTTGCTGCTCAGCTTAAAAACTACGATCCTGCACTGCGTCTCGACAAAACCACAATAAGAAAGACGGACCCATTTGTGCAGTACGCGCTTTACGCCGCCGACGAGGCGGTTGAACAAAGCGGAATCATCGGCAAAATCAACCCCGATGAACTCGGAGTATATGTCGGATCGGGCGTAGGAGGTTTTGTGACTTTCTGTAACGAGCACAAGGCTCTCGTTGAAGGAGGAGTGAGAAAGGTCTCGCCTCAATTTATTCCGAAAATGATAAGCAACATTGCCGCAGGCAATATTGCGATAAGATACAGCGCAAACGGACCGAGCATGGCACACACAACCGCATGTGCAAGCTCCGCAACTTCAATCGGCGAAGCATATCGTACAATCGCGGTTGGTGCCGCCTCGGCAATAATTTGCGGAGGAAGCGAAGCATGTATTACACCGCTCGCAGTTGCCGGCTTCGGCAACTGCACCGCGCTCTCCCCCTCAACCGACAAAAATGCCGCCTCACTTCCGTTCGACAAACGCCGCGGAGGCTTTATAATGGGAGAGGGTGCCGCTATGCTAATCCTTGAAGAGTACGAACACGCAATAGAGCGCGGTGCCGAAATTCTCGCCGAAATTGTCGGATACGGAACAACAAGCGACGCACATCACGTAACCGCGCCCGACCCGTCGGGCAAGCAGGTTGCGCGAGCTATACGTATGGCTATGCCGACAGATTGCCCAACCGCCGACAAAATTTACTATAATGCTCACGGAACGGGAACTCCCATGAACGATTCAACCGAGACCGCAGCGCTAAAGCTTGCCTTCGGCAGTGACGCATACAAGCTGCATGTCAGCTCGACGAAATCCATGACGGGGCATATGCTCGGCGCGGCAGGTGCGATAGAGGCAATATCGTCAATTCTTGCACTTCGCGAAGGCATTATTCCTCCCACCATCAATCTGAACGAGCCCGATGAAAGCTGTGACCTCGATTACACCCCGAATACAGCGAAGAAAGCTCCGATTGAGCTTGCACTTTCCGCCTCTCTCGGCTTCGGAGGACACAACGTGTGTCTTGCGTTCAAGCCGTATGGGGGTAAATAGTATGACGCACGAAGAAATAAAGAGTCGTCTTCCGCACCGCGATGCCATGCTTCTTCTCGGAGAAGCTGAGCTGAAAGACGGAGATGACAGTACCGCAGTCGGAAAAACAAAGATACGCGGAGACGAATGGTTTTTACAGGGGCACTTCCCCGGAAATCCGATTGTCCCCGGAGTAATATTATGCGAAATAATGGCTCAAACCGTATGTGTTCTCATATCCTGTGACAATTCACTTCCGCTTTTTTCGGGAATGAAAAATGTAAAATGGAAGCGCTCTGTAAAGCCGGGAGATACCTTTGTCACAGAATGTACTGTAATTCGCACGATGGGCAGCTTTTATTTCATAAAGGGAATAGGGCGAGTCGGAGACGATATCGCCGTAGAAGCGGAATTTTCATTCTCGCTTGTCTCCAAAAAGGAGTAATAAAATGTTTGACACAATCAAAGATAAAATCAAATCCGCATTTTCCCCGAAAACCGTAAAATGTCCGTCATGTGATGCGGAAATATCCGAAACCGAATTTAAAAAAGCGTTTATGATTTGTCCGTCCTGCAAAAAATATTGCAGAATCGACCCAAGAACGCGAATTGCAATGGTCACAGACAGCGGCTCCTTTAAAGAGCTGTTCACCGATTATAAAAGCAAAAATTTCATGGATTTCCCCGGATATGGCGAAAAGCTCACAAAAGCAGAAAGCTCAACGGGCGAAAAAGAAGCGGTCATATGCGGAACTGCAAAAATAGGCGGCGAGCCATGCGGAATATTCGTAATGGATTCGAGATTCATTATGGCGAGCATGGGTTCCGTTGTCGGAGAAAAAATCACTCTGCTTTTTGAAACCGCAATCGAGAACGGACTCCCCGTTGTCGGATTCACGGCATCGGGCGGAGCTCGTATGCAGGAGGGTATTATCTCACTGATGCAAATGGCAAAAGTGAGCGGTGCGGTAAGCAGACTGAGCGATGCGGGATATGCATATATTACAGTTCTGACCGACCCGACTACCGGCGGAGTAACCGCAAGCTTTGCCATGCAAGGTGATGTGCTGATTGCGGAGCCGGGTGCGCTTATCGGATTCGCGGGACGCCGCGTAGTCGAGCAAACCACAAAAACCGCACTTCCGGACAACTTTCAAACAGCGGAATTTCTGCTTGAGCACGGTTTTATTGATGCAATAGTTCCACGTGATAAATTAAATGAAACTCTTGCAAGGCTTCTCAGAATGCACCGAAAACCAAAGAGAAAGGAGAGTATTGAAAATGACTGCATATGAAAAGCTTCGTGCCGCACGCGGCAGTCACCGTCCGACAGGCGCAGATTACGTGAACAGCATGTTCAAAAACTGCGTGGAGCTTCACGGTGATCGCAGATTCGGTGATGATCCCGCTATTGTATCGGGAGTCGGTATGCTCAACGATATTCCGATTACCTACATCGCAATCGACCGCGGTTCCGATATAAACTCACGTATACGCAAAAATTTCGGCTGTCCGAAGCCCGAAGGATACCGCAAAGCTCTTCGCTTGATGAAACAGGCAGAAAAATTCGGTCGTCCCGTCATCTGCTTTGTGGATACGCAAGGCGCGTTCTGCGGCGCAGATGCCGAAGAACGCGGTCAAGGAGAAGCAATTGCCGAAAACATACTCGAAATGATGGGGCTTGAGGTGCCTGTAATCTCCGTTGTGATAGGAGAGGGCGGAAGCGGCGGAGCTCTTGCTCTTGCCGCCGCAGACCGTGTATTTATGCTTGAAAATTCCGTTTATTCCGTAATCAGCCCCGAGGGATGTGCAAGCATACTATGGAAGGATGCCGGCAAAGTTTCCGACGCCGCCGAAGCGCTCCGTATTACAGCCGAGGATATGCGCAAGTTTCGCGTAGCTGACGACGTTATTCCCGAGGATTTCGAGCATTTCGATGACATGTGCAACAGACTCGGAGCTTTGATTTTCAGAGAAATCTACAACTTGTCCCGCCTTTCTTCGGATGTGCTGAAAAAAGACAGATATACCCGTTTCAGAGGCTTCGGCTTCTATGCAAACGCTCTGTAATCCGAAGACGATTATAAACATGATAAAAAGTATTCTTATAAAAGACGAAAAGGACTCTGCACTGATTTGCCGAGTCCTTTTCGTTTGCACTATCTTAAATCCGCAATGTCCAAAATAAGTCTTTCGGTCTTTTCCCATCCGAGACACGGGTCTGTTATTGATTTTCCGTAAACTCCGTCCTCCACCTTCTGACAGCCGTCTTCAAGGTACGACTCAATCATAAGCCCCTTGACAAGCTTTGCAATTTCGCTTGAATGGCGGGTGCTGTGAAGTATTTCTTTTGAAATTCTTATTTGCTCCTCCCACTTTTTTCCGGAGTTTGAGTGGTTTGTGTCAATAACCACCGCAGGATTTTCAAGTCCGCTCTTATGATATATATCGCAAAGAACTATCAAATCCTCGTAATGATAGTTCGGGAAAGACTGCCCGTGTTTGTTGACGGAGCCGCGCATGACTGCATGTGCAAGCGGATTTCCGCTGCTCTCGACTTCCCATCCGCCGTAGCTGAACACGTGACTGCTCTGCGCCGCCTTAATAGCATTGAGCATTACCGAAAGGTCACCGCTCGTCGGATTTTTCATTCCGACAGGCAGATTCAATCCGCTTGCCGTAAGTCTGTGCTGCTGATTCTCGACAGAGCGCGCTCCGATTGCAACATATGACAGCACATCGGCGAGGTATCTGTGGTTTTCGGGATACAGCATTTCGTCTGCTCCCGAAAATCCCGTCTGCTCAAGGGCATTTATATGCAGCTTACGGATTGCAATAAGCCCTTTAAGCATGTCGGGAGAGCTGTGCGGATCGCTTTGGTGGAGCATCCCCTTGTATCCCGCACCTGTTGTCCTCGGCTTGTTTGTGTAAATTCGCGGTATAATTATAATCTTATCTTTAACCTTGTCCTGCACTGTGCGAAGCCGTGAAATATATTCGAGAACCGCATCCTCGCGGTCGGCGGAACAAGGTCCGATGACAAGAATTAACTTATCGCTCTCCCCCATAAATACTCTTTGTATTTCGGCATCGTTGGCAGCTTTTTGAGCCGCCAGCTTTTCGGACATTGGGTACATATTTATCACATCCTGCGGTACAGGTAATTTTCTTTTAAATTCCATGTTCATCATGATATTTCCTCTTTTACTTTCTTTTATCAAAATAATTTCTGCGCTCGGTAGAAATGCGCATCATCTCTTTCATCCCCTCGTAATCATCGTTCCTAAGGCTGTCGCGCATTGATGTGAATTTATCGAGAAACAAATCCATTTGTCTGAGGAGACATTCTTTATTCAAAAAGAACAGCTCACTCCACATATTCTCGTTAATTTTGGCAATGCGCGTGAGGTCTCTGAAAGAATCCCCCGTATAGTCCACGAGGTGGCTCGATTCCTTGCATGCCATCAAGGATACCGCAATACAATGGGTAAGCTGTGACAAAAATCCTATCATTTCGTCATGCTCCTCCGGAGTCAGACAGCTCACGGTTTTAAAGCCCATAACATGACCGAGCTCTTCGCAGAGAGCAATTGCCGATTCGGTGTTCCTCGGTGTAGGTGTAACTATATAATTCGCACCGCAAAAAATTTCTTTTTTTGCATTCTCAACTCCATACACCTCTCGCCCCGCCATAGGATGAGCTCCTATATATTCAATATCCCCTCGAAGCATTTCCTGTATTCGATAAACAATACTGCATTTTACTCCCGTAACATCGGTCAACACAGCTCCGCTTTTTATATATGCCTGATACTTCTCAATCCACTCAACAAAAGTATGAGGATACAAAGCAAAGATAAGCAAATCGAATCTTCCTACATAGTCAGCACTTACAAAAGTACTTCCGTGAGAAATCATTCCCTTGCTCAAAGCATAATCCACCGAGCTCTGCTTCGCATCTATCGCTCCGACCTCGTATCCGAGCGCGCTCAAAGCCTCGGCGTAGCTACCGCCCATAAGTCCGAGACCTACAATCAATATTTTGGTATTTCCGTCAAGCTTCATTCAATACCTCCAATCCGAGCAAACGAAGTGCATCGAAAAAGTTCGGATAGCTTTTATTCACCGCCTCCGCTCCGTCTATAACGGCACCTGTTAATGTGGCAAGTACGCACAGCGCCATCACAATTCTGTGGTCATTGTGTCCACAAATCACTTCGGTCGGCTTTTCAAGCTCACCGCCTGTAATTTCAACCGAGTTTTCGCTCAGCCTTACCGTAACACCGAATTTTGATAATTCCTCAGCCATTGCGGCAGCCCTGTCCGATTCCTTTATTGCAAGACGTTTTGTGCCTGTGAATCTCGCTCCGTGACACGCTGCCGCAGCGGCAAATAAAATCGGAGCAAGGTCGGGGCAGTCGGACAAGTCGGCTTCCGTATATCCGTCTCTGATTTTTTCAAGCAACTTGAGACACACGCGGTCCCCCTGACGGCTTTGCGGATTCAATCCCCTCACATCAACATTTCCGCCGAAGCAGTTCAGTGCATATAAAAACGCCGCATTCGACCAATCTCCCTCAACGACCGTGTCGGAAGAACGGTACATCTGTCCGCCGCAGATTCTAAATTCATTTTCATTTTTTTCATAAACCTTGACTCCGAATTTTTCGAGAGCATCGACGGTTATTCCAACATAGCTTCTGCTTTCAAACGGAGGTGTGACCTCTATAATGCTGTCAATCCGAGTGAGCGGAAGAGCAAAAAGCATACCCGAGATAAACTGACTGCTCACATTTCCTTTGATTTTGTATGAGCCGCCCGAAAGCTGTCCGCGGAGTGTGATAAACGTCGGAGCTTTGACAAATTCAATTCCGCATCCGCCAAGTATCTCCTCATAAACTCCGACTCCACGTGAAATAAGCCTTTCTGTTCCGTAAAAATCGGATGTCTCCGAGGACAAACGCGAAATCGGCATTAAAAATCTCAATGTGCTTCCGCTTTCTCTGCACGGAAAAACTCCGCCTTTTACATTTCCCCCGCAGCCGTGTACGGTAATAATGTTATCGGATATTTCATAGCTCGCTCCGAGAGCTTTTATACAGTCGAGAGTTGCAAGTATATCCTCACAAAATGAAACTCCGCTTACGGTACTGACCCCCTCCGCCAGAGCGGCACATATAAGAAGCCTGTGTGCACAGCTTTTCGACGGAGGTGCGTCAATCACACCCGAAGCTGTTCCTGTTTTTACTTCAATTTTCATTTCACACAGCCAATATGATTTATGAGAATATCCACAGCTTCAAGATATCCCGCAAATCCCTTTCCCGATATGGTTTTTATGGCAAAATCACGCACATAGCTTATTCGTCTGAAGCTCTCTCTTTCGTTTACATCCGATATATGAACTTCAACGAACGGAATTTTCACAGCTTTCAGCGCATCCGCAACAGCGACGCTTGTATGAGTGTAAGCCGCCGGATTAATTATAATCCCGTCAAATTCCGCGAAATACGCCTCCTGTATCTTATCGACTATGGCCCCCTCGTGATTCGACTGAAAAAACTCCGCAAATACACCTGCCTTTTCGGCATAATCGGAAATCAGCTTTACCAAGTCATTGTATGTGCTTTTTCCGTAAATATCGGGCTCTCTGATTCCGAGCATGTTCAAATTTGGTCCGTTAATCACAAGTATTTTCATCGTTCATCACCTCAATTATCGAATTTACCGCGTCATCCACACTGCCGCCTCCATCTATGATTCTGTCGGCAACCGAAGTGTAAATCGGATACCGCTCCTCATATCTTTTTTTCAGCGCATCCGCATTTGATGAAAGCGGCCTGTCATCCGTTGCTATAAGCATTTCAAGCGGTCTGTCGAGAAACAGCAAAATTCCGTTCTGCGACAGCTTCGCTGCATTATCCGAATCAAGCACTGCACCGCCGCCCGTTGCGATTACAGCTCCGTTTTGGCGTGACAGTTCATCTATAACCTCACGTTCGATTTGCCTGAATGCCGACTCACCGTCGTTTTTGAATATTTCCGAAATTTCACGTGCCTCGCGCCGTACAATCTCCGTGTCGCTATCGTAAAATTTTCTTCCCATACGCTCCGCAAGCTTCATTCCCACACTGCTTTTGCCGCACGAAGGCATTCCTATAAGCACTATATTTCGCTTTTCGCTCATCACCGCGCGGTATGTCTTGTCGACAGCAGAGGCATCGGCAAGCGTTCCCGTAAATAAAGCCGATGCGTACACCGCCTGAGCCGCCAGCATATAAAGTCCTCCGCTCGCTTTCAATCCGCGTTTTTTTGCATCACGGACAAGGCGTGTTTCGAGAGGATTGTATATTACATCCAAAACCCCCTCAAGCGAGGGAAAATCCCCTATGTCAATGGGACAGGAAGCGTTGTTCGGGTACATTCCGACGGGAGTTGTATTAATTATAATCTGTGCATCCGAGTGTGCCGATGATACCTCCTCATAGGTAATGGCACCGCTTTGTTTTTTCCGAGATACCGTAACTACTTGTGCCGCATCCATATCCGAGACAACGGCATGAAGGGTTTTCGATGTGCCTCCGGTTCCGAGAATCAACACTTTTCTTCCTTTTACATTAATATCCGAATGTGCAATCATAGCCGATGCGCCCATATAGTCGGTATTGTAGCCCAAAAGTCGTCCGCCGCAATTTACAACCGTATTGACTGCTCCGATTTTCAAAGCACTGTCGGATATCTCGTCAAGAAAAGGCATAACAGTCCCTTTGTACGGTATGGTCACGTTTACAGCGCGAAAATCTCGTTTTTCGAAAAAATCCGCCAAATTTTCTTTGGAAATCTCGCAAAGCTCATAATCATAATCGGCAATTTTCGCATGTATTTCCCTCGAAAAGCTATGTCCGAGCCTTTCACCTATCAATCCGTACTCCATTGTACCTCTCCTTTTGCAAACACATCTGTACCGTATCTTTGTGCAAGCATATCGCATATCACCATTGCTGTTACGCTTTCAATAACAGGACAAATCCGACGCACGATTGCAGGGTCATGTCTGCCGGTAAGGCTGAGCACAGTATTTTCTCTCGTCAAATAATTGACGGTTTCCTGCTCACGCGCAATTGACGGTGTCGGCTTTACCGCACAGTTAAATAAAATCGGCATACCGTTTGTAATACCTCCGTTTATGCCGCCGTTGTTATTGGCAGCTGTGACCACACGACCGTTTTCAAGCCTGAAGCAGTCATTGCACTCACTCGCACACATATCGGCAAATGAAAAACCTGCACCGAACTCAACACCTTTGACTCCGCCAACTGAAAACAGCGCGTGTGAAAGAACACCCTCCATGCTGTCGAACCAAGGCTCACCTACCCCTGCCGGTATTCCGATTATCGCTGTCTGAACTATGCCGCCGATGCTGTCTAAAGCATTTTTTGCAGAAAGTACGGCATTCGCCATTTCATCACCGCGGCATCTTTCAAGTACGGGAAAATCCGCTTCCGCAAGAGCGGCAATATCGCTCGGAATATCGGCAAATTCACGGTCACGCACACCCGCACAGCTCAGAATATGCGTACCGACGGATATACCGACGCTCTCCAAAGCCGAAAGCATTATCGCACCTGCGGCAACAAGCGCCGCCGTAATTCTGCCTGAGAAATGCCCACCTCCGCGGTAATCCTCAAACCCGTGGTATTTTCGGTATGCCGCATAATCTGCGTGTGACGGCCGTGCAATCCCACGTATTTTTTCGTAATCGGAGCTTTTTTTGTCTTCATTGGGAATCACTATGCAAATCGGCGTTCCCGTTGTTTTCCACTCGAAAACTCCGCTCAATATTTTAAAGTCATCCCTTTCGCGTCTCGCCGTATCGATAGCCGATGAAGGTCTGCGTTTTCCGAGACGCTCTGCAATAAAATCTTTATCAACCTGAATCCCCGGCGACAGTCCGTCTATAACCGCTCCTATTGCCTCTCCGTGACTTTCTCCGAAAATTGTAACAGCCACGCTTTGCCCAAATGTATTTTTCATATCATAACCTCTCAAGATATTCTTTCAAATCGCCGACTTCCGTATTTCTGAACTCAAAGCTTCCTATTTCGTTGACGTACACCATGCAAATTCCGCCCGACGTCGCTTTTTTGTCGTGTATCATATATGGAAGAAGTTCTTCCGCAGCCGACTCAGTATATACGGGAAGTCCGTACTTTTCAAGCACAGCCTCGATTCTTCTCCTTACATTCTCCGAGCACATTGGCAGCATACCGAGCGCAACACATTCACCGTGAAGGTAACTCCCCATTTTGCTGCTTTCTATGGCATGTCCGATTGTATGCCCGAAATTGAGCACTTTGCGAAGTCCCTTTTCGGTAGGGTCGGTTTCAACGACATGTTTTTTTATTCTGAGTGAACCTTCAATTATTCTGTCGCA
>JAZODB010000002.1:0-1585 GCA_045596785.1 Eubacteriales bacterium | reverse complement strand
TCGATAAATACCGTTTTTCCGCCGCTGTTGGCACCCGTGAGGATATAACAACACACATTGCTTTCAAGACTTACCGTACTTGGAACAATATCTTTTTTGTTTTTTACACGGCAAAGCTCACCGCTGTATAACGAAACAAAGCTAAACGATCTGTCTGCGCTGATTTTCGGAAAACACAGTGGGATATTTTTTTCTTTGAAAATACTTATGCGGTTGATGGCTTCAACCAAAAAGCTTAAGGATTCAAAATATTCAAAATATTTCGCAAGTTTTTCTTTAACATACTGCAAAAAACGATTGCTAAGATGATGAAGTCCGCTGTCAAATATCTTCCCCATCGCCTTCAAAACGGCGTAATTTACTTTTTGGCTTTCCTCAAAACCAAGCTTTTTATCGATAACCGTAAGGGGCGCGACACAATAAAACTCATTATTTTCAAAATCCAGTTTTAATATGCGGTCAAGAAGCTCTCCGGATTTATACCTTTCCTTATTGAAAGAAACAATGCCTGCCTCCTTTGGGCGGTACAAAGCGTCAAGATTGATGCCCACGGTCACACTGTTGACCGAGCGGAGCTTTTCGGCATTTCTTTCGTAATAACGCCGAAGTCTTTTATATTCATCAGACTCAAAATCGTTTTTGGCAAGCTCATAAAGACGAATTAACGATACCGACGTGATACTGTGTCTTATGGATGACAGATATTCGTAAACAAATTCCGCAAATTCGATATAAACACTCAGATACAAAGCGTTATGCAGTCTTTCCTCATTGTTTGTAGCTTGGGTGCTTTTCAACAAAGGCGAATACTGAGTGAGTTTTTCGGAAAGTGAGATCAAAAAATCCGACAATCCGTTTATATTTAATATATCGGAAAACAGAGCTTGTCGGTGTAAAAGGGTTTCTTTGTCTGTGCTTATATATCTTTTGGCTCGCTCAAAAAATTTGTCCTTTGAAACGATCTCGGATCTTGCATCAAAATCAATGATCTTATGATCGCTCTTACTTAAATACATAAAGTCCATAATACCTCCAACAGTGCTAATAACGGTATGGAAACGATTTTTAACAGTATTATACAAGCGCTGTGAAACATAATATATGCTTTTATTGAAACGTTGCAAGCAGACCATAAAGGAAAAAACATTATCAAAAAAAACACAAAAATGATGATTGACGGCAAAGTGATCAGAGCAAAAAACACATTGCTTCGCACTAAAAACAAGCCAAGAAAATACAACCATACGGGTATTATGGGCTTTAGCAGCAATCTTGGGCAGAAAAATATATGATATACGTATCCTTCGGACAGCAGTTTTACGTATTCGTAGTATTCTTTTGTATGAAGCATTATGTTTTTATTCATTACGAGGTTGTGTTTATTATCCTTTATTGAGTTTTGGGCGTCTGTATGAAGCTTTCAAATGTAAGACACAAAAATAAGTAAAAAGGTTGGGGGAATTATTGATTATATCATATTTATTTACGATACGCACGATTTGTGTTTGCGTGATTGGTTTGGTTGCACGGGCGGTGTGGGATAAATTTTGGGGCGGGGATTGCTCCTCCCGCTCAAACAATTATG
>JAZODB010000001.1:0-2119 GCA_045596785.1 Eubacteriales bacterium | reverse complement strand
GCTGGAAAATTTATCTACTGTAAATATGCGCGCTGAGGATGCTGCAAAGACAAATATGCGCGAAAGTTTTGATGCTGTATGCGCTAGAGCTGTTGCGAGACTCAATGTTCTTTCTGAATTGTGCGTTCCGTTTGTTAAAGTCGGAGGATTGTTCATTTCCATGAAAGGGGCTTCCGGAGACGAAGAATTAAAAGAGGCTGAGAAGGGGATTGAAAAGCTCGGAGGAAGAATCACGGGAAATGACAGATTCGAGCTTGTTTCCGACGACGAGGCACAAAAACGAAGCGTTATAATAATACAAAAGGAAACAAAAACCCCTGCGATATATCCGCGCAATTATTCTCAAATAAACAAAAAACCGTTATAAAGGAAAGAAAACCTTTTATAACGGTTATCTTTTTTATTCCCGGACAAAAGAAATGATTATTCTTTGCCAATCTTTTCGTGCGGAAAAATAGCCGAAAATGGTATTATTTAAGAAAAACAACGGCGAGGAGATGGAACATGAGCGGATTTACATTGTTTAAAAAACAGGAAGAACAGCTGCGCGAAGAAAAGAACAAGCTGCGGCTGGAATGGGAAAAACTAAGGGCGAAAGAATCAGAATTCGTGCTGAATGAGGAGTTTGGAAGAGTGCATCAGATTCCACTCGAACAAATAACCCCGAACAGATCGCAGCCGAGAACTGATTTTGAAGAAGAAGCGATAATAAGACTTGCGGACAGCATCAGAATGTACGGGATATTTCAACCTCTTACGGTCAGGAGATTGGAGGTGAGCAAAAAAGATGCGGCCGAAGTGATGGAGAGCGAATCTGGAAATTTTGAACTTGTGGCGGGGGAACGAAGGCTGCGTGCGGCGAAGCTTATTGGCATGCAGACGGTGCCGTGTATGATAATCGAGGCGGATAACAAGAAATCCGCCGAACTCGCTGTGATTGAAAATATACAGCGAGAAGACCTCAATATGTTTGAACAAGCGTCTGCAATCGCATCATTGCTTGAAACACATAAGATGACACAAGAACAGGTGGCGGCGAGATTATCGGTGAGCCAATCTTTTGTTGCAAATAAGTTGAGAATATTGCGGCTTGATGAAGATGAACGAGAACTGATTTTGAGAAATAAATTAACCGAGAGACATGCGAGAGCGCTGCTGAAATTCGATCAGCCGGACAAAAGAAAAGAAGCGCTTCGAACGATAATATCAAAAAATATGAACGTCTCGACTGCGGAGGAATACATAGAAGGGGTTTTGAACGCCAAAGAGGAGCGTGAACCTGCGCGGAGAAAATTTATAATAAGAGATATGCGGATTTTCTACAATACCATTGACAAGGCTGTTGATACTGTACGCAGAGCCGGCATCACAATAAGCAGTCAAAGGAAAGAAGAAGATGGTTTTGTTGAACTTGTAATAAGAATTCCGGAAAGTGTGCAGTACAAAAGATAAAAGAAGGGTTTCACGTGAAACATCGTGAAACCTTTTGTTTTTTTACGGCGGTGTCGGTGAAAATGTTTCACGTGAAACGATGCTGATTCGAGAAAAAGTTAAAAAGCGTATTGAAAAGGAGTGAAAAGTGTGGTATACTAAGACAAGAATGATTAGCAAAAGTGGTGGTGGATATGGCAAAAATAATTTCGTTCGCCAATCAGAAAGGTGGCGTTGGGAAAACCACCTCGGCGGTTAATGTCGCGGCGGCTCTTGGTGCGCTTGGGAAACGGATTCTGCTTGTGGATATAGACCCGCAGGGGAACGCTTCGACGGGCGTTGGGATTGCAAAGAAGAATATAAAAAAATCCGCATATGATGTTTTGATAAATCGTTGCTCGGCGCGAGAAGCAATTGTTTCGACCGAGTTTGAGAATTTGTCGGTTATTCCGTGCAGTATGAGTATGGCAGCTGCGGAGTTTGAACTTGTGGATTTTGATGACCGGGAGTCGAGGTTAAAAAAACAGCTTGATACGCTGGATGGCGATTTTGATTATATCATCATTGACTGTCCGCCTTCGCTCGGCGTTCTTACCATCAACTCTCTTGTTGCGAGTCATGGTATAGTGATACCCATGCAGTGTGAATATTATTCGCTTGAGGGACTTGCACAGTTGATGCTCTCGAT